>NZ_JAXOFT010000010.1:0-85656 GCF_036409385.1 Thermomonas sp. LB-4
CACATGCCAGCCTCGGCTACAGACCACCCATCACCCGCATCCAACTGAACAACGTGGTGGGTTTACACACCTAGTCGTGGTAGCCCAGCGCGCGCAGCGCGGCCTCGTCGTCGCTCCAGCCCTCGCGCACGCGCACCCAGGTCTGCAGGAACACCTTGGCGTCGAACAGGCGCTCCATCTGCTCGCGGGCGTGCTTGCCGATGTCGCGCAGGCGCTCGCCGCCCTTGCCGATGACGATGGCCTTCTGGCCCTCGCGCTCGACCCAGATCACCGCGTCGATGCGGTACATCACGCCGGCCTTGGGCGAGGGCTCTTCCTCGAAGCGCTCCACCTCCACCGTGGTGGCGTACGGCAGTTCCTCGCCGAGCCGACGCATCAGCTGCTCGCGCACCAGCTCGCCGGCGAGGAAGCGCTGGCTCTTGTCGGTGATCTCGTCCTCGCCGAATGCCGGCTCGCCCTCCGGCATCAGCCCGAGCAGGGTGGCGACCAGCGGCTCCAGCCCGCTGCGCTTGAGCGCCGACAACGGATGCACCGCGGCGAATTCGCGCCCTTCCGTCACCTTGGCGATGAACGGCAGCAGCGCGGTCTTGTCCTTCTGCTTGTCGACCTGGTTGACCACCAGCACCACCGGCAGGCCGGCCTCGCGCAGGGCGTCGAAGGCCAAGCCGTCCTCGTGGTCCCAGCGCCCGGCCTCGATCACCAGCAGCGCGGCGTCTACGCCTTCCAGCGCACCGCGGGCGGCGCGGTTCATCATCCGGTTCATCGCCTTGCCGGAGCGCTTGCCCTGCTCGCCATGGATGCCCGGCGTGTCCACCAGTTGCAGCTGGCCGCCCGGGAAGGTTGCGATGCCCAACAACCGGTGCCGCGTGGTCTGCGGACGGTTGGAGGTAATGCTGATCTTGGCGCCGACCAGCGCATTGACCAGGGTGGATTTGCCGACGTTGGGGCGGCCGATGACGGCCACCGCGCCGCTGCGGGATGTGGGATTCATGCGCGGATTGTAGAGCGCGGCCCGCTTGGCCGCCTCGAATCCGGCGGATCGCGGGCAAAACCCGCCCAGCCGCGATTCAGGCGGACTCGAGCAATTCCAGCATGGCGCCCGCGGCGACCTGTTCGGCCGCGCGCCGCGAACTGCCCTCGCCCTCGGTGCACCGGGCGGGATGGGCCAGGGTGCAGCTGACCCGGAAGATCCGCGCATGGTCTTCGCCGCCTTCGTGCAGCAGCGCATAGACCGGCAGCGGCTGCTGCCGGCCCTGCAGCCACTCCTGCAGGCGGGTCTTGGCGTCCTTGCCGACCTTGTTGGGCGGCGGCAGGGCGTCGATCAGCGGCGCAAACCAGGGCAGCACGGCCTCGCGGCAGGGGGCGAAGCCGGCGTCCAGGTAGATCGCGGCCACGATGGCCTCCACCGCGTCGGCCAGGATGGAGTCGCGGCGATGGCCGCCGGTCTTCATTTCGCCCGGCCCCATCACCAGCCGCGGCCCGATGTCCAGCCGGCGGGCGATGCCGGCCAGCGCGGATTCGCGCACCAGCTCGGCCCGGGCGCGGGTCAGTGCGCCCTCGTCGGCCCGGGGCCAGTGCCGGTAAAGCGCCTCGGCGACGAACTGGTTGACCAGCGCGTCGCCGAGGAATTCCAGCCGCTCGTTGTTGGGGCTGCCCGCACTGCGGTGGGTCAGCGCCTGCGCCAGCAGCGCCGGGTCCGCGAACACATGGCCGGCGAACGCCGGCGGCGTGCGGTCACTAGTCGCTGGCGCCACGCGTCAGCACCTGCTCGGCGTGGAACTTGCCGACCACGTCGAGGTTGGCCAGCAGCGACTCGCGGCGCTCGTAGTCCACCACCATCTTCACCCCACCGTCCCCGGACTCGAACTTCATCGCGTCCATCTTCTTGACGTGGTCGGCGTAGCTCATCTCGAGCCTGCGCAGGTACATCTCGCGGATCTTCTCCTTGCTCGCGCCCGCCAGCCCCTGGTCTTCGGCCAGGCCCTTGAGGGCCTGCTTCACCGAGTAGAACTCGATGTACATGGGCACGATCTTCATCGCGCAAAAGGCGAAGAAAATCACAAGGCACAGCACCATCAGGAACCCCAGCATGGTCATGCCGCGCTGTTTCTGCTTCATTCGTGCATCCCCTCTTGGTTGAACGGCCGTGCCTCTATTGACCAGGCATCGATCAAGGAATACGCGTTCCGATACGGGAAACGTCCACCCAGTGATCCGCGCTGGCGTCGAAGTTCATCCACACCATGAACGCCTTCCCGCGCAGGTTGGCTTCCGGCAGGAATCCCCAGAACCGGCTGTCCTCGCTGTTGCCGCGGTTGTCGCCCATGACGAAATAATGCCCCGCCGGCACCGTCCAGTCACCATCGGCGACGCTGAACTCGCCCTCCAGCACGAAATGGGGGCGGCCCGGCATGCCCTCGGTGAGCTTGGTGTCGCCGGTTTCGCCAGCGCCTTGGCCGACCTCGGTGTACACGCCTTCGACCCGGTACGGCAGCACCCGCCCGTTCACGCTGACCTTGTGGTCGTGGTAACCGATGACATCGCCCGGCACGCCGATCACCCGCTTGATCCAGTCCTCGCGCGGATGGTGCGGGGGGCGGAACACCACCACGTCGCCACGCGCCGGCTCGCCAAGCTCGACGAACTTCTTGTTGGTGATCGGCCAGCGCAGGCCATAGCTGAACTTGTTGACCAGGATGAAATCCCCGATCAGCAGGGTGGGCATCATCGAACTGGACGGAATCCGGAACGGCTCGGCGACGAAGCTGCGCAACCCCAGCACCAGCGCCAGCACCGGGAAGAAGGCCTTGGAGTAATCGACCAGCAGCGGCTCCTTCACCTCGTCCAGCGGGCCGGCCGCGGCGGCGCGGCGCTTGGCCAGGAACAGCTTGTCCAGCAGCCAGACCAAGCCACTCAGCACGGTCAGGGTGACCAGGATCGTTTCGAACCACACCATCATGCGATGTTCTCCAATTGCCTTGCGTCCGCCCCGTCATCGCGCCCCTGCGGTGCGCTCCTACTTGTTGTCCACCTGCAGCACGGCGAGGAAGGCCTCCTGCGGGATCTCCACCCGGCCGACCTGCTTCATCCGCTTCTTGCCTTCCTTCTGCTTCTCCAGCAGCTTCTTCTTGCGCGTGGCGTCGCCACCGTAGCACTTGGCCAGCACGTTCTTGCGCAGGGCCTTGACCGTGGTGCGGGCGATGACCTGGCTGCCGATGGCGGCCTGGATCGCCACGTCGAACATCTGCCGCGGGATCAGGTCCTTCATTTTCTCGGTCAGCTCGCGGCCGCGGCGGTCGGCGTGGCTGCGGTGCACGATGATCGACAGCGCATCGACGCGGTCGCCGTTGATCAGGGTGTCCACGCGCACGAACGGGCCGGCGTCGAAGCGCAGGAAGTGGTAGTCCAGCGAGGCGTAGCCGCGGCTCACCGACTTCAGCTTGTCGAAGAAGTCGAGCACCACCTCGGCCATCGGCAGCTCATAGCTGATCTGCACCTGGCTGGCCATGTAGGTGATGCCGATCTGCACGCCCCGCTTTTCCTCGCACAGCTTGATGATGTTGCCGATGTAGGCTTCGGGGGTGAGGATGTTGGCGCGGATGATCGGCTCGCGGATCTCCTGCACCTGGTTGGCCGGCGGCAGCTTGGCCGGGTTGTCCATCGGCACGATGGTGCCGTCGGTCTTCAGCACCTCGTAGATCACGGTCGGCGCGGTGCTGATCAGGTTGAGGTCGTACTCGCGCTCCAGGCGCTCCTGCACGATCTCCATGTGCAGCATGCCGAGGAAGCCGCAGCGGAAGCCGAAGCCCATCGCCTCGGACGACTCCGGCTCGAAACGCAGCGCGGCGTCGTTCAGGCGCAGCTTGTCGAGCGC
This sequence comes from Thermomonas sp. LB-4, assembly GCF_036409385.1. Lineage (NCBI taxonomy): Bacteria > Pseudomonadati > Pseudomonadota > Gammaproteobacteria > Lysobacterales > Lysobacteraceae > Thermomonas > Thermomonas sp. LB-4. Next base: position 3,875 of record NZ_JAXOFT010000010.1, read on the forward strand.
CTCGCGCAGCGCCGGATAGTCCTCGGCATCGACCGGGAACAGGCCGGCGAACACGCGCGGCTGCATCTCCTGGAAACCGGGCAGCGGCTTCGGCGCCGGATCGCCGGCCAGCGTGAGCGTGTCGCCCACCGGCGCGCCGTGCACGTCCTTGATGCTGGCGGTGATCCAGCCCACTTCGCCGGCGCGCAGCACCGGCAGCACCTTGCGCTTGGGGGTGAACACGCCGACCGCGTCGACCAGATGGGTGCGGCCGGTGCTCATCACCAGCATCTTGTCGCCGGCCTTCAGCTCGCCCTGCATGACACGCACCAGCGAGACCACGCCGAGGTAGTTGTCGAACCACGAGTCGATGATCAGCGCCTGCAGCTTGTCGGTGTCGCGCGGCTGCGGCGGCGGGATGCGCTGGACGATGGCTTCCAGCACGTCGCCGACATTGAGCCCGGTCTTGGCCGAAATCGCGACCGCATCGGCGGCGTCGATGCCGATCACGGCCTCGATCTCTTCCTTGACCTTGTCGATGTCGGCGGTCGGCAGGTCGATCTTGTTCAGCACCGGCACCACTTCCAGGCCCTGCTCCACCGCGGTGTAGCAGTTGGCCACCGACTGCGCCTCCACGCCCTGCGCGGCGTCGACCACCAGCAGCGCGCCTTCGCAGGCGGCCAGCGAGCGGCTGACCTCGTAGCTGAAGTCGACGTGGCCGGGGGTGTCGATGAAGTTCAGGAAGTAGGTGTTGCCGTCCTTCGCGGTGTACGGCAGCGACACCGACTGCGCCTTGATGGTGATGCCGCGCTCGCGCTCGATCGGGTTGTTGTCGAGCACCTGCGCTTCCATCTCGCGCGCGGTGAGGCCGCCGCACAGCTGGATGATGCGGTCGGCCAGGGTCGACTTGCCGTGGTCGACGTGGGCGATGATGGAGAAGTTGCGGATGAACCGCATCGAATCGTGCTGCATGGGGGGCGTCGGCTGAGTGCGGCAACGGCCGCGGGATCGCGGCCTGTGGGAAAGACAGCCGCGCATTATCGCACAGCCCCGGAGGCACCCCCGGCCGCACCGCTGGTGGCCGGCCGTCGCCGCGCCCGGCCGCCATCGACCGGACGCGGGCTTGCGCCGGGTGTCAGCGCTCGACCGGGGTCACCGTGACGTAGCGGGTACCGCCGCCGCGCCGCACCAGCAGCATCACCGGCTTGTTGGCGCCGACCGCGCGCAACTGGGCATTGAGCGCCTCGACGCTGCCGACATCGTGGCGACCCACCGCCAGCACCACGTCGCCGCGCTGCAGGCCCGCCTCGCGTGCGGCCGGGCCCTCGATGCGGGCGATCAGCACGCCCTCCTTCGGCTGCAGCCCCATGCCGCTGCGCTGCTGGGCGGTCAGTTCCTGGCCGATGATGCCCAGCGGGTTGGCCTGCGCGGGGGCCGCCGGCTTGAGCCCGCCGCCCGCCTCGCCGACTGCCGATGCCGCCGTCTCATCGAGCGCGCCCAAGGTCGCGCTGAGGGTGCGCGGCTTGCCGTCGCGCACCACTTCCAGCGTCACCTTCGAGCCCGGGGCCATCGCGCCGATGATCGGCGGCAGGTCGCTGGACTCGTAGACGCGCTGGCCGTTGACGCTGCGGATCACGTCCTGGCGCTGCAGGCCAGCACGTTCGGCGGGGCTGCCGGGCTCGATGCCCGCCACCAGCGCGCCGTTGGCATCGGGCAAGCCCAGCGCGCCGGCGGCGTCGCGGTCCATGCCCTGGATCTGCACGCCCAGCTGGCCGCGGATCACCTTGCCGGTAGCCTTGAGCTGCTGCACCGCGTTCATCGCCACGTCGATGGGAATGGCGAAGCTGACGCCCATGTAGCCGCCGGAGTTGCTGAAGATCTGCGAGTTGATGCCGACCACCTGGCCGCGGGTGTTGAGCAGCGGGCCACCGGAGTTGCCGCGGTTGATCGCCACGTCGGTCTGGATGAACGGCACGTAGCGCTGGTCGGCCCCGGGGTTGGCGCGGCCGACCGCGCTGACGATGCCGGCGGTGACCGAGTGGTCGAGGCCGAACGGCGAGCCGATCGCCACCACCCACTGGCCTGGCTTGAGCACGTCGGAATCGCCGATGCGCATCACCGGCAGGTTCTTGGCGTCGATCTTCAGCAGGGCCACGTCCGACATCGGGTCGCTGCCCACCACCTTGGCGGTGAATTCGCGGCGGTCGGACAGTTTGATGCGCACGGTGTCAGCGCCGTCGACGACATGGTGGTTGGTGAGCAGGTAGCCATCGGCGGAGATGATGAAGCCGGTGCCCAGCGAGGTGCCGCGCGGGCGCGCGTCCGGCATGCCGGGCATGCCCGGCATCGGGGTGATGCCGGGGCCGAAGAAGCGGCGGAAGAATTCGGGGATCTGTTCGTCGCCATCGCCCTCGGGCAACTGCCGCGCCTGCGCGGCGGCCTGCGAGCGGCCGCCGATCTCCGCCTGCACGCTGACCACCGCCGGGCCCACCTGGTCCACCAGCCGGGTGAAATCGGGCAGTCCGGCGACCAGCTCGGGGGCGGGGGTGGCCGGCATCGCCGGCGACGTTTGCGCGCTGGCGGGGTTCTGGCCGCTGCAGGCCCCGACGCCGGCAACTGCCAGCGCGGAGGTCAGCAGCAGCGGGCGCAGGGAAGCGAACTTGATCGCGGGCATGGCAAGGGATTCCTCTTCGCGTGGATAGGAAACAGGGAAATACGTGGCGCCGCCGGCGCCGCGCAGCGGGCACTCATCAGGGCCGGGGCGGGTCCTGCACGTCGCCGCCGTGGGCCTGCGGCGATGCGGCTTCGTCGGAGAGCAGCTTCGGCGGCGCGCCGAAGACCGGCGGAGCAAACGGGTTGTCGGCGCGCCGGGGGTGGCCGCCGAAGCCCACCGCAAGACCACTGCTGCCGGCGTACTGCGGCAGGATCGAACGCGGCCACGGCCGGGTGACGATGTCGCCCTGCGGGAGGCCGGGGAACTCCGTCGGGACGACATCGATCGCCGCCGGAGCGGCGGCGGCGACCCGGGCAGCGCCCACGGTTGCGGTGACGGGCGCCGCCACGGTGGCAGCGGCGGGCCGGCTACGCCGCGTCGGCTTGGCGGAAGCGGTGGCGGCGGCCGCCACCGTTGCTGCGGCCAGCACGTCGGCTCCGTCGGCCGGCGCCATCGGCGCGGGCCGCGGCGGCGCGGGCTGGCTTTGCGCCGGCAACGGCGCGACCGCGCGCGTCGCGGCCACCTGTGCCACCGGTGCAGGCGCGGTGGGGGAAGCCTCGCCCTCCAGCGCGGGACGGCCCATCAACGCCACCACCGCCAGCGCCGCGGCAAGCGCCCCCGCGCCTGCGCCGCGGCGCAGCCAAGCCGGCCTCGAAGCCGCGGCTGCCGGCGCCGGGCCCGCCTCGCCGCCGTGCAGCGCCGCGGAAACACGGCCAGCGAAATCGGCGGGCAGGCGGCGGGCCGGCGTCATGCCGCGCATCACGTCGCTGGCGATGCGCCATCGCTCCCAGCTGCCGGCCAGCTCGGCGTCGTGCCGAAGGCGGCGCAGCAGGAAGCGGGTCTGATCCTCGGGCAATGCGCCATCCATCAGCGCGGACAACTGCTCGCGGCTGCTGAGTTGGGTGAGGTCGATGCAGTGGCGGTCGGTGTCGTTGGTCATGATGCTTGCGAGCGCTTCGGCAATTCGTCTTGGTCCAGCAGGGGCCGCATGCGGGCGTCGATGGCCTCGCGTGCGCGGAAGATGCGCGAACGCACCGTGCCGATCGGGCAGCCCATGCGTTCGGCGATCTCCTCGTAGCTCATGCCCTCCACTTCACGGAGGGTGATCGCATCGCGCAGGTCCTGCGGCAGTGCTTCGACCGCGGCCAGCACGGTTTGTTCCAGCTGCTGGCGCATCAGTTCGCGCTCCGGGGTGTCGTTGTCGCGCAGGCGCAGGCCGGACTCGAACTGTTCGGCGTCCTCGATCTCGATGTCCTCGCCCGGCGGGCGGCGGCCATGCGAGGCGAGGTGGTTCTTGGCGGTATTCACCGCGATCCGGTGCAACCAGGTGGAGAACTGCGCGTCGCCGCGGAACCCGCCGATGGCGCGGTACGCTCGGATGAACGTGTCTTGGGCCACGTCCTGCACTTCCGCCCAATCGTGGACGTAGCGCGAGATCACCGCGGCCACGCGGTGCTGGTACTTGCGCACCAGCAGGTCGAAGGCGGCGGCATCGCCGCGCTGCACGCGGGCCACCAGGTCCTGATCCAGCGCTTGCGACACCCGATCCTCCGTCATCTGCGCCGCGGCCTCGTGGTTGGGCCCGGTCGCCTCCGGGCGGTATGACAGGAATGCGCCGCGGAAGTTCCGCGGACTTGCCCCTGGAATGAAGGCATTTAGACAAGTATTCAAGTTTCCGCGGGCTACGATAGCCGCTTCCCTGCTGATACGGATGGCACGCCCATGGCCGATTCCTCCGCAACCGGTTTCGACGGATTCCGCCTTCGCCACTGGAAGCCGCAGCGCCGCGACGATGGCGTCATGGTGCTGGCCTTCGACCGCGCCGACGCGGCGGTCAACGCGTTTTCGCAGGACGCCCTGATCGAGCTGGGCGACGCGCTGGAACGCATCGCCCTCGAGCCACCCAAGGCGCTGGTGATCGCCTCCGGCAAGGCCAGCGGGTTCATCGCCGGCGCAGACCTGAAGGAGTTCCAGGAATTCGACCGCAAGGGGACGGTCAACGACGCGATCCGCCGCGGCCAGGACGTGTTCCAGGCGCTGGCGACCCTGCCATGCCCGACCGTCGCCGCCATCCACGGCTTCTGCATGGGCGGCGGCACCGAGATCTCGCTGGCCTGCCGCTATCGGGTCGCCAGCAGCGACGCTTCCACCCGCATTGGCCTGCCGGAAACCCAGCTCGGCATCTTCCCCGGCTGGGGCGGCAGCGCGCGGCTGCCGCGCCTGGTCGGCGCCCCCGCGGCGATGGACATGATGTTGACCGGCCGCGCGCTGGGCGCGAAAGCCGCGCGCGCGATCGGCCTGGTCGACAAGGTGGTGGAGCCCGCGCAGCTGATCGACGCCGCCGCGGCGCTGGCGCTCAAGGGCAGCGTGCGGCCGTTCAAGCAGCGCGCGCTGGGCTGGCTGACCAACACCTTCGTGGCGCGCAAGCTGCTGGCGCCGCAGATGGTGAAGCAGGTCGCGCGCAAGGCGCCCAAGGCGTTCTATCCCGCGCCTTACGCACTGATCTCCACCTGGGAACGCAGCGGCGGCAGCGGCATCCGCGGCCGCCTCGACGCCGAGCGCCGCGCGGTGGTCAAGCTGGCCGGCACGCCGACCGCCCGCAACCTGATCCGCATCTTCTTCCTCACCGAGCGGCTGAAGGCGCTGGGCAAGGGCGAGTCCGGCATCGCCCGCGTGCACGTGGTCGGCGCCGGCGTGATGGGTGGCGACATCGCCGCGTTCGCGGCCTACAAGGGCTTCGAGGTGACCCTGCAGGACCGCGAACAGCGCTTCATCGACGGCGCCTTGCAGCGCGCGCAGACCCTGTTCGAGAAGAAGGTGAAGGACGAGACCAAGCGCCCGGCGGTGGCGGCGCGATTGAAGTCCGACCTCGACGGTGCCGGCGTCCCCGAAGCCGACCTCGTCATCGAAGCGATCATCGAGAACCCGGAAGCCAAGCGCGACCTTTACCAGTCGGTCGAACCGCGCATGCGGGCCCACGCGCTGTTGACCACCAACACGTCCTCGATCCCGCTGGACGAACTGCGCCCGCACATCGCGCGTCCGGCGCAGTTCGCCGGCCTGCACTACTTCAACCCGGTGGCGCAGATGCCGCTGGTGGAAATCATCCGCCACGACGGCATGGCCGCGGAGACCGAGCGCCGTCTGGCCGCGTTCTGCAAGGCGCTGGGCAAGTTCCCGGTGCCGGTGGCCGGCACGCCCGGCTTCCTGGTCAACCGCGTGCTGTTCCCGTACATGCTGGAAGCCGCCACCGCGTATGCGGAAGGCATTCCCGGCCCGGCCATCGACAAGGCGGCGACGCGCTTCGGCATGCCGATGGGGCCGATCGAACTGCTCGACACCGTCGGCCTGGACGTGGCCGCCAGCGTGGGCAAGGAACTGGCCCCCTTCCTAGGCCTGGAGGTGCCGGCGGCGCTGGCGACGGTGGAAGCCGGCAAGCGCGGCAAGAAGGACGGCCATGGCCTCTACAAATGGGAGAACGGCAAGGCCGTCAAGCCCGAGCTGCCGGGGGGCTACGTGGCACCGGACGACCTGGAGGATCGCCTGGTCCTGCCGCTGCTCAACGAAGCCGTGGCCTGCCTGCACGACGGCGTGGTCAGCGATGCCGACCTGCTGGACGCCGGGGTGATCTTCGGCACCGGCTTCGCCCCGTTCCGCGGCGGCCCGATCCAGCACATCCGCGCCACCGGCGCCGACGCGCTGCTGGCGCGGCTAGAAGCGTTGCGCGCGAAGTACGGCGAGCGCTTCGCGCCGCGCGCCGGCTGGGACAACCCGGTGCTGCGCGAACCGGTGGCGTAACGCCGCAGCGCCCGCGCCTAGCGCGCGGGCTTCTTCGCCAGCGCCCTGAACTCCGGCCCGGCCAGCCGCAGGTTCTCGCGCAGGTAGGCGCGCAGGCGCGGCCCCGGCGGTTCCGGTTGCGGCCCGCCGAGGTGGCGCTGGAGCATGCTCTCCATCGCGAACAGATAGGCTTCGCGCGGCACCGGCTCGACCGGCGAATGCCCGCCATTCGGCTCCACCAGCAGCGTGACCGGGCTGCCCTGCGCCTTCAGCCTGGCGACGTAATCGATCACGCTGCGGATCGCCACCGTGCGGTCGGCGCCGCCGGCCATCAGCAGCAGCGGGCGCCGCATCTTCGATGCATTCGCCAGCGGCGATTGCGCGTGCAGGCGCGCGAACACTCCGGGATCGGTCGCATCCAGCGACAGCGCGTGCAGCGTCTGCTTCAGCGAGCGGTCGGGCAGGTCGCCCTGCTCGCCTGCGTCCACCAGCCAGCGCATCCCCCAGCCGAGGTCGGCCGGCGGCGATCCGGCGACGCCGACCTTGAACAGGTCGGGCTGGAAGGTCAGGCCCAGCAGCGCGGCGTAGCCGCCGAAGGAATGGCCGACGATGCCGACGCGTGCCGCATCGCCGATGCCCTGCGCCAGCAGCCAGCGCACGCCCTCCACGATGTCCCGCTGCACGCGGCCGTTGCCATAGTCGCCGTCGGGCGCAAAGGTGTAGGCACGGCCGTGGCCGGTGGAGCCGCGGAAGTTCGACTGGAACACCACGTAGCCGCGGTTGGCCAGGAACTGCGCCACGCCGTCGAAGCCCGGCCGGAAGTGGTTGATCGGCCCGCCATGCACGTGCGCGATGAGCGGAGCATGCGCGGCGTCCACGCCCGGTGGCAGCAGCACGAAGCCGTGTACGCGCCTGCCGTCGGACGCGGTGTAGGCAATGGCGAGCTTGCGCGCCAGCGCGGCTTCTTCGGGCGCACCGGCGGTGATGCCGGGATCGTCCAGGATGCGCCGCAGCCTGCCGTCGCGCGGGTCGTACAGGTACCAGCGCGGATCGCGCAAGGTCGCCGCGCGTTCGCTCACCAGCCACCGCGCGGAGGCGCCGCTGCCGGCCTGCAGGCCGATGTCGCGGCCCGGGAACCTGCGCACGATATCCGCGACCACCGCCTGGGCGTCGCCGATGCCGTAGGTCGCGGCGACGGTGCTGCGATAGCTCGCCGCCAACGGTTGCTGCGTGCGCGGGTCGACCACCACTTCGTCGAGATCGGCTTCACCCCGCGGGTCCTGGTGCAATGTCTGCAACCGGTCGTTTGCATCCAGCCGCATCACCCGCCGGAAATCCCCGCCTGGCGCCGTGCCGGCGGGATTGCCGGCCATCAGCAGGCTGCCGTCGGCCCGTGCCGCCAGCAGATCCAGTCGCTCCATCGGCCGCAGACGCAGCACTTCATGCAGCGTGCCGTCGGGCCGCACGCGATACAGCGCATCGTGGTCGCCTTCGAAGCGCGCCAGCGCGACGATGCGGCCGGCCGCGTCCAGCGCCACGTCGTGCATCCAGCGCGCGTCCTCGCGCAGCACGGTGCGCCTGCCGCGCGCGTCCATGCGCACCACGCGCCAGCGCTCGCCCTTGCCGGCGGCAACACGTTCGCCCAGCAGCACCGCGGCCGGCTGCGAGGGATCGAGCTTGATCACCCGCCGCCGTTCGCTGCCGCCCAGCGGCACGCGCACGCCGGTGCGGCCGTCGCGGCCGACCATGGTCAGCACGCGCGAGGCGCGCAGGAACAACCAGCGGCCATCGCGGGACCACATCATCTGTTCGGCCTGGGTGCTGCCGACCAGCATGCGCGCGTTGCCGCCCCCGGTCGGCAGCAGCCACAGCGCGCGCGAATCCTTCTGTTCGCGCAGGTAGGCCACCGCATCGCCGGCCGGCGAAAGCTCGGCGGCCACCAGCGTGCGGTTTTCGAGGAAGGCCGCGCGCGGCAGGCGTGGCGCACGCGGCAAGGCGCGTTGTGCGGCTTCCGCGGCGCGCAGGCTTTCAGCGGCCTGCGCGGGCAACGTGCGGGGTGCGAGCAGCAGGGCGCACAGCGCCAGCGTGCCGCACAGGCTTCGTAACGTCGTCATCGTCTGGTTCCTTCCACGTCCGGGTTCAGGCCGCCGCCGGCCGCGCACCCGGCGCCGCCATCGGCGAGGTGTCAAGACGCGGATACAGCAACCACAGGCTCGCCAGCGCCGGCAGCCCGATCGCGCCGCACAGCAGCACCCAGGCCCAGCGGCCGCGCGGCGAATGCGCCTGCCGCCCGGTCAGCCACACCGCACCGAGCAGCGCCAGCAGGCAGCACGCCCCGGCCAGCCACAGGATGGGCGCCGGCATCGGCTCGGGCTTGGCGCGCAGCGGATCCTGCGCCGCGAACAAATCCTGCGCGCCCAGGCAGAGCGCGCGCAGCGCCGGCGACAGCCAGGTGTTGCGGTTGGTGTAGGCCGACGGCAGGTCGATCGAGAGGGCACGGCGTGCAACCGTCCGCGCCCGGCCCTCGCCGTCCACGCGCAGCACTTCCTGGTACGGATGCTGCAGTTCGCCGCTCCACACGCCCCAGGTGTAGGTGTAGGACACCAGGTAGCCGTCCAGCAATTCGATCACGTCCATCCGGCTGAGGTTGCCGACCGGCCCCGGCATCGCCACCCGCAGCAGCGGTTGCAGCAGGTCGAGCCCGTTCATCGCCTCGCGGCCGGGATAGAAATAGGCGGCGCGATCGCTGAGCACCACCAGGTTGTCGCCGGCCGGCTCGGGCGGGCTGGCCATCGCTTCGCCCGCAGGCAGGCGAATGCGTTCGAATATGCGCTGCTGTTCGCTGTCGTACTGGTAGGCGGCCTGCGCGTTGTACAGGTAGGTCGCGCCGTACGGCATGGTCGGGCCCGGGAACGCGGCCTGCTCCTCGCCCACGCCCATCTCGCCGATCCGGCGCTGGTCGCGCAGCCCGCGGGTGACGAAGCGCGCGCGGTCGTGGCTGTACACGAGGAAGAGATTGTTGTCGCCGTCGCCGAACTCCATCGGCGCGAGGTTGGTCAGGCTGCCCTGCACCGGCAGGTTGCGCAGCGGATAGGTCGTGTACACGTCGGACAGCGCGATCTGCTCGCGCCACAGCGCGGCCTCCGGGTCGCGGCTGTTCTCGATGCCGAGCAGCAGCATGTCCCTGCCTTCGGCGCGGTCGGCTTCGATGTTGCCGCCTTTCGGCGGCGTGGGCGCGTTGAGCGGGTGGGTGCCGCTGGCGGTCCACGACAACTCGACGCCGAAGCCCAGCATCCAGATCAGGAAATACGCGCCAACCTGCACCGGCAGCGCCACCGCCAGCACCGCCAGCGGATTGCGCGACGGCGCGGCAGGATCCGGCTTGAACGCGATCGCCAGCAGCAGCGCCAGGAAGGCGATGGCGACGCCCTGCACGCCCAGCATGGCGACGCCCGAGGCCTGCGAATACAGGAACAGGTTCGGCACCAGGAACGCCGCGAACGAGTGGCGGCGGTTGCCGACCATCGCATAGGCGCCGGCGAGATAACCGGTCGACGCGACTCCCCACGCGGCGATCGGCAGCAGCCAGTGACGGACATCCACCACGCGCGCAGTCAGGCCTTTCTGATAGGCGGCGACCAGGAGGATCGGCAGGGCCACCGCCAGCAGCAACAGCAGCGCCCCCGCCCCGGTCAACGCACCCGCGATTTGCAGCCGGTGCAACGGCCGGTGCAGCAGGTTGAGCCATTGGTTCGGCTTGCGGTAGCTACCCATCTGGTACATCCCCAGCAGCGCGCCGGCCGCGGCATACACCGCGCCGAAGATCTGGTAGACGATGAGGGGCTGCTGGGCCAGGTCGACCATGCGGCTGAGGAAGCCCAGCACGGCCAGGTTGGCGAGGAAGGCCGCGGTGGCCCACGGGCGGAAGCGCAGCAGCTCGCCCTTGAACAGATCGATCATGGTGGTGTCCTCATGCCCTCGTCGGGCGTCTTGCGCGTCAGGCGGCAGCCGGCGCGGCGTGGTTCTTGGCCAGGAAGGCATTGACGGCGCGGTCCAGGCCGACCGGCATCGATTGCACGTTGCGGGCGCCGGCATCGCGCAGGAAGCGCTCGAACCCGTCGTCCTGGTCCAGCACCAGGTAGTGGTGCAGGCCGTCCAGGCGCTGGACTTCCAGCAGGCCGGGCACGCTGCGCGGATCGGGGCCCTTGAACGGCACGTCGGCCACCCAGTGGCTGACCCGCGCGGTGAACTCCTCCGGCGCCGACATGTGCATTAGCCGGCCGCGCTCGAGGACAATCAGGTTGTCGGCGACGCGCTCGATCTCCTCCATCTGGTGCGAGCAATAGATCACCGTGCATTCGTCGGCGGCGTTGCTGTACAGCAGCGACTCGAGGAAGGCGCGCTTGGCCACCACATCCAGGCCCAGCGTCGGCTCGTCCAGCACCAGCAATTCGGGTTTCTGCGCCAGCGCCAGCGCGAGGTTGAAGCCGGCGCGTTCGCCGCGCGAGAGCTGGCCCACCTTCTGCTCCGGCAGCACGTGGTAATGGCCGATCACGCCGTCGAAGGCCTGCTGGTTCCAGCGCCCGTACTGGTGCTTCTGCATCGCCATCACCTGCGAGACGCGCATCCAGTTGGGCAAGGTGTGCTCTTCGTTGACGAAGCCGATGCGGGCGCGATCCTGCGGGCTCAGCGACTGACTGTCGCCACCCAGGATGCGCGCCTCGCCCGTGCTCGGGGGCAGGAAGCCGAGCAGGATCCGGAACAGGGTGGACTTGCCGGCGCCGTTGGCGCCGACGATGGCATGGATGCGGCCGCGCGGGATCGCAAGGTCAAGCCGATCCAGCGCCAGCTTGCGGCCGTAGCGCTTGGAGAGCGCGCGGGTTTCGATGACGAACTCGGTGGACATGGGAGGCCTCTTCGAGGGAGTCGTCGGGGGCGCGGCGAAGGAACTGCCTCAACGCAACTCGGCAAGCAGGTCCTTCTCCGCACTCCGGGCGACGGAGATGGGAATCGCGCTCAGGCGATCTTTCGGGGAACCAACTGTTGGAATTCACGGGCGACCCGCGCCTGCACGTCGTCGGCCGGGAACCCCAGCGGGATCACGTCGTTGACGAAGCGGCCGATGGCGTCGTCCAGGCGCCGCTCGCGCTCATCGTCGGACAGGCGCTGGCGCATGGCCGCCACGTACAGCCCCATGCCCTGCCGCGACTCCAGCCAGCCTTCCGCGCTCAGTTCGGCATAGGCCTTGGCCACCGTGTTCGGGTTGACCATCAGTTGCTGGGCGAGGCCGCGCACGCTGGGCAATTGGTCGCCCTGCACCAGCTCGGCGGTAGCGATCTTCATCCGCACGGCATCGACGATCTGGCGCCCGATCGGCCGAGCGTCGCCGGTGGCGATCTGGATCATCAGGGGACGGGGTCGGGCCATGCGCGGGCTGTCCTATCTGTACTATTCGAAATAGTACAGATCGAACAGCAGTCGCCCGTCAACCCCGGTCGCGACGAAATCGCCGCCAGGCGCGACGAAACCGCCCTGGGCGGTCCCGGGAGCGGATTCGAGCGTGTTTCCGGCAAGCGGAGCCGCGAAAGCCCGGCAACGGCGTGCTCCGGAAACGCGAAAGGCCGCAACCGCGGCCCCGGATGCGCGCGCCGCACCGGCGCAGGAACGAACCGCTACATCGTCTGGGTCGGCTGGTCCGCGTTGAGGGTACCGGCCAGCGTGGTTTCGATCTTGCTGCGCACCGCCTCGCCCTCGGCGGTATCGGCGAACTGCACGCCGATGCCGGCGGCGCGGTTGCCCTGGGCGCCGGTGGGCGTCACCCACACCACCTTGCCGGCCACCGGCAGGCGCTCGGAGGAGTCCGGCAGGGTCAGCAGCAGGAACACCTCGTCGCCGATGAAGTAACGGCGCGCGGTGGGCACGAAGATGCCGCCCTGGCGGATGAAGGGCATGTACGCGTTGTACAGCGCCGCCTTGTCCTTGATCGCCAGCGACAGGATGCCCTGCCTTGCCCCACTGCTCGGATTGCTCATTCCGGTTCCCTGTCAGTTGCCTGTCCCAAACCTCAGCGCCACGCCAGCAGTGCCTCCGCGACCGCCAGATCCGCGCGCACCGTGGTGTGCAGCAGCTCGCGGGCGCGGTTGGCCGCGTCGAAGCGCGCGGCCAGCGTGCGGGTTGCGGCCGGCTCGGTCAAGCCCGCGGCTTCCCGCAGCGCGAACTCGGCCAGATGACCCAAACGCTCCCCGGCGCGCCCATCGGCCACCCAGCGCTGCGCGACCTCGCTGGGATCGGCCTGCCCGCGCAGCAGCGCCTGCGCGTCCTTGACCGCGTCGCGACGCAGCGCCAGGCCATCCCCCGATGCCCAGGCATCGGCCAGGCCCGGATGCCCGCGCGCGGCATCCAGCGCCTCGCTGGCCAGGGCCTCCGCGTGGCCACGCTGGCGCAGCCAGTGCAGGGCCTCGTCGCGCTGCGGCAGCCGCAGCTCCAGCCGCTGGCAGCGGCTGCGGATGGTCGCCGGCAACCGCGCCGGATTGGACGCCAGCAGCCACAGGTAGCGGCCGGGCTGCGGCTCTTCCAGCGTCTTCAGCAGCGCGTTGAAGGCGCTCCAGTTGATCGCATCGCAGGGGTCGACGATCACCACCTGCGCACCGCCCAGCTGCGCGGTCATGCCCATTTTTTCCGACAGCGCGCGGATCTGCTCGATGACGATCTCGCTGCGCGGCTTGCCGGTCTTGTGGTTGATTTCGTAGCCGAGGAAGCGCAGGTCCGGATGCGCGCTGTGCCCCCACGGGTGTGCCGGGGCTCCGTCCGGGCGGACCTCGGGCGTTTCCATCTGCGCGCGCGACGCGAATAGCGTGCAGCTCCTGCATCCGCCGCAGGCCTCGCCATCGGCGCGCGGCGACAGGCACAGGACGCGCCGGGCCAGGTGCTCGGCGAGCAGGCGCTTGCCGATCAGCGCCGGCCCGGTGATCAGCGTGGCGTGGCCGAAATGGCCGCCAGCGAGCGCGTCGGCCGCCTGCGTATAGGCGCGCTGCTGCCAGGGCGAGAGCGGCGGCAGGTTCATGCCAGCGCCCTGCGGTAGTCGGCCAGCACCGCCAGCGCGGCGGCGGCGACAGTGGCGGCGTCGGGGCTGGCATCGAGCACGCGGATGCGCTGCGGATGCGCAGTCGCACGCGCCAGGAAGCCTTCGCGCACACGCTCGAAGAAGTCGTCGCGCTCGCGCTCGATGCGGTCGGGGGAAGCGCCGCCCAGCAGGTCGCGCCCCCGCGTGCGTTCGCGCGCGTGCGCCACGCCCAGGTCCAGCAGCAGGGTCAGGCCGGGCTCGATGCCGACCGCGCGCCGCTCGAGTTCGGCGATGAAGCCTTCATCCATGCCACGCGCCGCGCCCTGGTAGGCATAGCTGGAATCGGTGAAACGGTCGGATATCACCCATGCGCCGCGCGCCAGCGCCGGCAGCACCACCCGCTGCACGTGCTGCGCGCGCGCCGCGAACATCAGCAGCAGTTCGGTATGCGGATGCACCGGCTCGTCGCCGGCGTCCAGCAGCAGGCCACGGATGCGCTCGGACAGCGGCGTGCCGCCGGGCTCGCGGGTGCAGACCACCTCGCAGCCGTCGGCCAGCAGGGCATCGCGCAGCGCCGACAGCACGGTACTCTTGCCCGCACCCTCGCCGCCTTCGATGGTCAGCAGGCGCGGCTTCGACTGCAGCATCGTCACTTCGGCGTGGCTCCTTCACGCTCGGCCTGCCGCTGCGCGCGGTAGCGCTGCACGTAGTCGCGCACCGCGCTGTTGTGTGCATCCAGCGAGGCGCTGAAGACGTGCCGCCCGCTGCCGTCGCCCACCGCGACGAAATACAGCGCATCGCCCGGCGCAGGATGCGTGGCCGCCTGCAGCGCCGCCTTGCCGGGCATGGCGATGGGCGTGGGCGGCAGGCCGTCGCGGGTGTAGGTGTTGTAGGGCGTATCGGTGGTCAGGTCGCTGCGGCGGATGTTGCCGGTGTAGCTGGAGCCCATGCCGTAGATCACGGTGGGATCGGTCTGCAGGCGCATGCCGCTCTTCAGCCGGCGCACGAACACGCCGGCGATGGCCGGCCGCTCCTCGGCGATGCCGGTTTCCTTCTCGACGATGGAGGCCAGGGTCAACGCCTGGTCGCGGCTGTCCAGCGGCAGATCCGGCGCGCGCGATTTCCACGCCGCATCCAGCGCCTTGTCCATCCCGGCGTAGGCGCGCCTGAGGAGGTCGAGGTCGGAATCGCCGCGCACCCAGGCATAGGTCTCCGGCAGGAAGCGGCCCTCCGGATGCTGGCCGGCGTGGCCCAGCGCCGCCATCAGCGCGGCATCGTCCATCTGCGCGGTCTTCTGCTCCAGCAGCGGCGCCTTGCGCAGCGCCGCGCGCAGGTCGCGGATGTTCCAGCCTTCGATGATGGTGAACATGCGCCGCACCACCTTGCCGTCGCGCATGGCCTGCAGCAGCGCACGCGGCGAAGTGTCCTCGCGCAGCGCGTACTCGCCCACCTGCAGGCGCCCGGCAGCGCCGGTCTGGCGCGCCAGCAGCTGCCAGTACAGGCGGTCGCCGGTGTCGATGCCCTGCGCCTGCAGCTTGCGCAGCACCTTGTCGAGGTTGTCGCCGCGCGCGACCACCAACCCGGCGTCGGCCTGGATGCCGGGCAGCGGCGCCTCGGCAAACGTCCGGAAACGGTCCCAGTACCACGCCGCCACCGCCAGCACGGCCAGCAGCAGGATCAGCAGCGGACGACGCGCCTTCATGCGCGCACCGCGGGATTGGAAAACATCGGATGGGCCATCGCCAGTCGCGCCTGCAGGTCGGTCAGCGCCGGGTGCGCCGACCAGTGGCGCGCGCCCAGCAGGGAGACCGGCAGGATACCGCGCACGGCGTTGCACAGTGCCAGTGCCTCGACGGATTCCAGCGCGTCCGGCGCCAGTTCGGCCTCCTCCGCCAGCCCCTGCGCCAGCAGCCAGCCGCGCAGCACCCCGGCCACCCCGCAGCGGGCCACCGGCGGGGTCAGCCAACGACCGTCGCGGTAAGCCAGCAGATTGGCCGAGGTGGCGCTGACCGCGCGGCCTTCGCTGTCCAGCATCAGCCCTTCGTCGCAACCGGCGCGCTCGACTTCGACCCGCGCCAGCACCTGCTCCAGCCTGTTGCAGTGCTTGAGGCCGGCCAACGCGGGCTGGATCGTCAGGCGCGTTTCGCAGGCATGCAGGCGCAGGCCGGTGGCGGACGCGGGCGGCAGCGGGTGCAGCGCCAGCATCCATGCCGGCGGCGCATCGACGGGCGGCGCATAGCCGCGCCCGCCGTCGCCGCGCGTCAGCAGCAGCTTGAGCACGCCGGCATCGACGCCATCGCTCATTTCCGCGATGCGGGCCTCGATGAACGCCGGATCGGGCACGGCGATGCCGAGCCGCTGCGCACCCTCGCGCAAGCGCGCGAGGTGGCGCGGCCACAGCGGCAGCGTGCCGCGATGCACGCGCATGGTTTCGAACAGGCCGTCGCCGTAGTTCAGGCCGCGATTGGCGGGGGAAACGCCGTCCGCACGCGCAAGCCCCACGAACGACGCGGATGCCATGGGATTCAACGCAGTCGCTCCCCGATACTCGCTTGGTGCGTCGAATCCCATGGCATCCGCTTCCGATTGCTCTGGCGTCCCGTCACGACGCGGATCGCGATGCCGTCCATCACTCCACCCCCAACGCCCGCAGCATTCCCCGCGCCTTCGCCCGCGTCTCCTCCAGTTCGCGCTGCGGGTCGGAGTCGACCACGATGCCGGCGCCGGTGCGGAAGCGCAGCGTTGCGCCCTCCACTTCTGCGCTGCGGATCAGGATGTTCAGGTCCATGTCGCCGTCGCGGCCCAGCCAGCCCATCGCACCGGTGTAGGCGCCGCGGCCGGTGCCTTCCAGCTCGGCGATGATCTGCATGCAGCGCACCTTCGGGCAGCCGGTGATGGTGCCGCCGGGGAACACCGCGGCGATCGCCTGCCCGGGGTTCACGCCGGCGCGCAGCGTGCCGCGCACGTTGCTGACGATGTGGTGCACGTGGGCATAGCTCTCCACCGTCATCAGCTCGTCCACCCGCACGCTGCCCGGCGCGCAGACGCGGCCCAGGTCGTTGCGCTCGAGGTCGATCAGCATCACGTGCTCGGCGCGCTCCTTGGGATGGCCAACCAGCTCGCGGATGCGCGCCGCGTCGTCGTCGCCGGCGAAGCGCGCGCGGGTGCCGGCGATGGGCCTGGTTTCGGCCACGCCCGCCTGCACCGACAGCAGCCGCTCCGGCGAGGCGCTGACCACGCTGCCCCAGGCGCTGCGGAAGATGCCGGCGAACGGCGCGGGATTGTGCGCGCGCAATCGCTGGAACAGCGCCGCGGGATCGAGCGCGGCGTCGAACGCGGCCTGCCAGCCGCGCGACAGGTTGACCTGGAACACGTCGCCCGCGGCGAGATAGTCGAGGATCCGCGCCACGCCCTCGAGGTAGCGCTGCGGCTCATCTTCCTCGATGCGCACCGGCGGCGCCCATGCCGGCAGCACCGGCAGCGCGCGCGCGCGCTCGGCGTCGTCCGCGATGCGCCCCAGCCACTCGCCTGCATCGGTTTCGGCCACGGCGACGCATTCGCCGCTGGCGCGATCGTGCAGCAGCGCCGCCGGGCAGCGCAGCGCCACCGCGACGGGCAGCGCGCCGGCGGCTTGCGGGAGGCGCAGGATGGGCTCGACCTGCTGCGCCAGCTCGAAGCCCAGCAGCAGCGCCCAGCCCCCGCGGAACGGCGCCCCGGCATCACCATCGCGGTCGATGCGCGCCGCGCGCCAGTGCGCGTCCAGCACGTCGAGGAAGCGGCCTTCGACAACCTCGCCGGCCAGCGTGCGCACCACGCCGTCGCGATGCAGCGCGAAGCCCTCGCCCGCATGCGCCAGCAGCAGGTCGCGGCGCCCGTGCGCGCCGCTGGCGCTGGATTCCAGCAGCACCGGGTAGCGCGCGGGATCAAGCCGATGCAGGTCGAGCAGGTCGAGGCCGGACGGAATCGCGCGGGTTCGGATCATGGGTGCCAGTCGTTCCCGCGTGAGGCCGCTTCCCGGCCTGAAGATGGATCGTGGACAGGCGTTGGCAGTGCGCAATGCTTCAATCGAACGGACTCACCGCACCGCCATCCGCCCGCGGGCAGCTTCTCCCGAAGAAGAAGGCACGGCTTGCGGTCGCGCGCGGGCGAGGGGCTCAGATGCGCTTGAACACCAGCGTGCCGTTGGTGCCGCCAAAGCCGAAGCCGTTGGAGACGGCGACGTCGATCTTCGCTTCGCGCGCCGTGTTCGGCACGTAGTCCAGGTCGCAGCCCTCGCCCGGATTCTCCAGGTTGATGGTGGGCGGGATGATCCCGGTCTCCAGCGCCTTGATCGAATAGATCGCCTCCACCCCGCCGGCCGCGCCAAGCAGGTGGCCGGTCATCGACTTGGTGGAACTGACCATGGTCCGGTACGCGTGCTCGCCCAGCGCGCGCTTGATCGCCAGCGTCTCGGCCAGGTCGCCCAGCGGGGTGCTGGTGCCGTGCGCATTGAGGTAGCCCACATCCTCCGGATTGATGCCGGCGTCGCGGAACGCCATCGCCATGCAGCGCGCCGGGCCTTCGCCGTTCTCGCTGGGCGCGGTCATGTGGAAGGCGTCCGAGGTGGCGCCGAAGCCGGCGAGCTCGCAGTAGATGCGGGCGCCGCGGGCCTTGGCGTGCTCGTATTCCTCCAGCACCAGCACGCCGGCGCCGTCGCCCAGCACGAAGCCATCGCGCTCCGCGTCCCACGGCCGCGAGGCGCGGGCGGGTTCGTCGTTGCGGGTGCTCATCGCCTTCATCGCGCAGAAACCGCCCATCGAGGTCGGCGAGCTGCCGCGCTCGGCGCCGCCGGCGAACATCACGTCGGCGTCGCCGTACTGGATCATGCGCATCGCCATGCCGATGCTGTGGTTCGAGGTGGCGCAGGCGGAGACCGCCGAGAAGGTCGGGCCCTTGATCCCGGTCATCAGCGAGAGCTGGCCCGGGAGCATGTTGATGATGGTGCTGGGGATGTAGAACGGGCTGATCTTGCGGACGCCGCCCTCGTGCAGCTTGATCGCGGTTTCCTCGATCCCCCAGATGCCGCCGATGCCGGCGCCGATCAGCGCGCCGATGCGCTCGGCGTTGGCGTCGGTGACCTCCAGCCCGGCGTCGTCCTTCGCCATCAGCGAGGCGGCGATGCCGTAGTGGATGAAGTGGTCCATCTTCTTGGCGTCCTTCGCGTTCACCCAGCGGGTGACGTCGAAGTCGCGGATTTCTCCGGCGATGCGGGTGGGATAGGTGCTGGCGTCGAAGCCTTCCACCGGGCCGATGCCGGAGCGGCCATTGACGATGCCGTCCCAGTTGCCGGCCAGGTCGTTGCCCAGCGGCGAGACGATGCCCATTCCGGTAACCACAACGCGTCGCTTGCCCATCGCCCTTTCCTCCACACGCTCGTTACGTTCGATGCAAACACAGGGGGCCGCATGCGCGGCCCCCGGGGTACCACTGGCGTACGCCCGGCTTACGCCTTGACGTGGGCCTTGATGTAGTCGATCGCCGCCTGCACGGTGCTGATCTTTTCCGCGTCCTCGTCCGGGATCTCGCACTCGAACTCTTCCTCGAGCGCCATCACCAGCTCCACGGTGTCCAGCGAATCCGCGCCCAGGTCGTCCACGAACGACGCGCTGTTGGTGACGTCTTCTTCCTTGACGCCCAGTTGTTCGACGACGATCTTCTTGACGCGCTCTTCGATGTTGCTCATGTGGGTTGCTCCTCCCGGAAATCGGGTCGTTCGGTGGTGAAGTGTACGGTAAACCCGGGCGGCATGACGTCACGCCGCCCGGCTGTAAATCACGGCATGTACATGCCGCCGTTGACGTGCAGGGTCTCGCCGGTGATGTAGGCCGCCGACGGGCCGGCCAGGAAGGCCACTGCGCGGGCGATGTCGGCCGGCTCGCCCAGGCGGCCCAGCGCGATCTGGCCCAGCATCGCCTCTCTGGCGGCTTCCGGCAGGTCGGCGGTCATGTCGGTGGCGATGAAACCCGGCGCGACCACGTTCACGGTGATCCCGCGCGAGCCGATCTCCTTGGCCAGCGACTTGCTGAAGGCGATGATGCCGGCCTTGGCCGCGGCGTAGTTGGCCTGCCCGGCGTTGCCGGTGACGCCGATCACCGAGGCGATGTTGACGATGCGGCCCCTGCGCGCCTTCATCATCCCGCGCAGCACCGCCTTCGAGGCGCGGTAGACGGAGGTGAGGTTGGTATCAAGGATGGCCTGCCAGTCCTCGTCCTTCATCCGCATCAGCAGGTTGTCGCGGGTGATGCCGGCGTTGTTGACCAGGATCGAGATGGCGCCGAACTCGGTGGACACCGCGTCCACCAGCGCCTCGATGGCGCCGGCCTCGTTGACGTTGAGGCGGCGCCCATGGCCGCCGCGCGCGGCCAGCCGCTCGCCGATCGCCTGCGCGCCGGCATCGCTGGTGGCGGTGCCGATGACGGTGGCGCCCAGCGCGGCCAGTTCGTCGGCAATGGCGGCGCCGATGCCGCGCGACGCGCCGGTGACCAGCGCGACCTCGCCCTTCAGCAGTTGTTCGCTCATGCGTTCCATTCCTCGATGGCGCCGGCGAACTCGGCCGGCGTGCCCAACGCGCGCGCGTCGAGCGATTTGTCGATGCGCTTGACCAGGCCGGCCAGCACCTTGCCCGGGCCGCATTCGGCGATCCGGGTCACCCCGCGCGCGGCCAGCGCCTGCACGCAACCGGTCCACTGCACCGGCAGGTAGAGCTGGCGCACCAGCGCGTCGCGGATGGCGTCGATGCTGTCGTGCACGCGGGCATCGACGTTCTGCACCACCGGCAGCGCCGGCAGCTTCCATTCCAGGCCGGCCATGGTCTGCGCCAACCGATTGGCCGCTTCGCGCATCATCGGCGTGTGCGACGGCACGCTCACCGCCAGCTTCACCGCCTTGCGCACGCCCTTTTCCTGCAGCAACGCCAGCGCGCGATCCACCGCCGCGGCATCGCCACCGATCACGATCTGGCCGGGCGAGTTGTAGTTGGCCGGCACCACCACCTGCGCGCCGGACGCCTCTGCGCAGACGGCCTCGACCAGCGCGTCCTCGGCGCCCAGCACGGCCGCCATCGCGCCGGTACCTGCCGGCGCCGCGTCCTGCATCAGCTGGCCGCGGATGCGCACCAGGTGCGCGCCGTCCTGCAGCGACAGCGCGCCGGCGGCGACCAGCGCGGTGTATTCGCCCAGGCTGTGGCCGGCCAGCACGGCCGGCATCGGGCCGCCCTGTGCGCTCCACAGCCGCCACACCGCCACGCCCGCGGCCAGCAGCGCCGGCTGGGTGTATTCGGTGCGGTTCAGCATTTCCTCGGGGCCGCCCTGCGACAGCGCCCACAGGTCCACGCCGGCGCCGTCCGAGGCCTCCTCGAACGCGGTCTTGACGGCGGTATGGAGCTCGGCCAGTTCGGCCAGCATGCCGACCGCCTGCGAGCCCTGGCCGGGGAACATCAGGGCGATCGAGTTGAAATGGGTCGTTTCGCTCACGCTATCGGAACCGTGCAGGAGGGGCGCAGACCTGCGCCCCGCAGTGGGGCGGGCATGATACGAGCAATTGCTCTAGCGTGTCTGTACCGGGGCGTATGTCCGCGTTCCCGGGCTCAGTAGCGCAGCAGCGCCGAGCCCCAGGTGAAGCCGCCGCCGAAGGCTTCCAGCAGCACCAGCTGGCCGCGCTGCACGCGGCCGGAGCGCACCGCTTCGTCCAGCGCCAGCGGCACCGAGCCGGAGGAGGTATTGCCGTGCTTGTCCACGGTCACGATGACGCGATCCATCGGCATGGTCAGGCGCTTGGCGGTGGCTTCGATGATGCGCAGGTTGGCCTGGTGCGGCACCAGCCAGTCCAGCGCGGTGCGGTCCAGCCCGTTCGACTCCAGGGCTTCCTCGACCACCGAATCCAGCGCCTTCACCGCGTGCTTGAACACCTCGTTGCCGGCCATCATGACCCGCACGCCGGCGTTCTGTTCTTCCGGCTTGAAGCCGGCGGAGACGCCGACCGGGTTCCACAGCAGTTCCGCCTTGCTGCCGTCGGCATGCATGTGGGTGCTGAGGATGCCGGTCTCGTCATCGGCCCTGAGCACCACCGCGCCGGCGCCGTCGCCGAACAGCACGCAGGTGCCGCGGTCGTTCCAGTCGAGCATCCGGGTCAGGGTTTCCGCACCGATCACCAGCGCGGTTTTCGCCGCCCCCGAACGGATGAACTTGTCGGCGATGGTCAGGCCGTAGATGAAGCCGGAACAGGCCGCGTTGACGTCGAACGCCGGGCAGCCGGCCGCGCCCAGCTTGTGCTGGATCAGGCAGGCGGTGGACGGGAAGATCAGGTCCGGGGTGGTGGTGCCGACCACGATCAGGTCGATGTCCGCGGCGGTCACGCCGGCGGCCTCCAGCGCGCGCAGCGCGGCCTGGTAGCCGAGGTCGCTGGTGGTCTCGCCTTCCGCCGCCACGTGGCGCTCGCGGATGCCGGTGCGCGCGGCGATCCACTCGTCGCTGGTGTCCACCATCTTCGCCAGGTCGTCGTTGGTCAGCACCTTCTCGGGCAGGTAGCTGCCGGTGCCGGCGATGCGGGCGTAGATGCGGCTTTCGGTCTGGCTCATGCGGACGGCAACTCCCGTGGTCAAGCGGACAAGATTAGCCGATGCCGGGCACGGGCGCGGCCGAAGCCACCGCCGGAACCGCCGCCACCGGGATTGCAGGCGCAGAAACGCCAACGGCCGCGCCATGGGGCGCGGCCGGGCGTGGTGCGTCGTGGCGCCGGCCTTGCGGCCGACGGATCACTCTTCGTCGACGACCTTGGTCTTCGGCACGATGACCTGCTTGCCACGGTAGTAGCCGTCGGCGGTCACGTGGTGGCGCAGGTGGGTCTCGCCGCTGGTCGGGTCGGTGGCCAGCTGCTTGGCGGACAGGGCGTCGTGGGCGCGGCGCATGCCGCGGCGGGACGGGGAAACGCGGGACTTCTGGACGGCCATGGGACAACTCCAAGAAAAACGTATGTGACGCGCGATGCGGCGATTATCGCACTATTCCTTCTTCCACCCGGACAACGCCGCGAACGGGTTGGCCTGGGCGGCCTCCTCCACGGTGGGCGCGAAGTCGCGCTCGACCGTCTCGGCATCGGGCGACACCGGCACCACCGGCAACGCCAGAATCAATTCGTCCTCGACCAGCTCGGCCGGCCGCAGCATGCCGTCGGCGGGCACCAGCAGGGGCTCGTACTCCGGCGGCAGGGCCGCTTCGTCGGCCTCGTCGCGGATCAGCCCCAGCCGCTGCACCAGCTGCACCGGCTGCAGGAACCGCTGCAGGCTGCGCTGGCATTCCAGCGGCAGCGCCGCGTCGATCCGCAGCTCGACGTAGGGCACCTTCAGGCTGTCGGTGTCGAAGGCCAGCGCGTAGCGCACCTCGCCTTCGGCATCGACCAGGCTGCCGCGCAGCCGCATCATCGCCGCCAGCGGAATCCTGCCCTCGAACTCGCGCCGCGCCGCCACCATGCGCCAGGCATCCAAGACTTCTGGTACCCGGCTTGTCGGCTGTTCGGACATAAGCCGCAAAATGCTACGCGCAGGCCCGGGCCCTGTCAAATCCGGCGGCCCGCCCGGCACCCTTTGGAACGACGCAGGTTTGCGGCCCGGAGCGGGCTCGCGCAGACTGGGCCGATGCAAGCCGTCCTGCCATTGCTTCTCTTCGCGCTCGCCGGCGCCGCGACCTGGCTGGCGCTGCGCGTGCGCCGCGCCAGCCGCCGCCGACAGCAGGCGATCTCGCAGCTGCTCGACGCCGCGGATGCGCTGGAGTCGCGCCTGCGGGCGGCGCGCGCGGAGATCGAGGCGGTCGCCGGCAGCGACGAAAACCCGGTGCGCGCGGCCATGCAGGACCTGCTGCGGCAACGGCTTTGGCTGCAGGACAATGCCCAGCAGGCCAGCCTGAAACAGCTGCACGGCGTGCGCGACGCACTGGACGCCGCCCGCGCCAGCATCGATCGGCAACTGCAGCGGGTGGATCGCGCCCGGGCCGGAGCGGCCTGACCGATGCCCCGCCTGACCCTCGCCTCGACCTCGCGCTACCGCCGCGAACTGCTGGAACGACTGCGCCTGCCGTTCGACGTCGCGCGCCCGGAGGTGGATGAAACCGCCCTGCCCGGCGAATCGCCGCTGGCGCTGGCCACGCGCCTTGCCGAAGCCAAGGCGCAGGCGGTGGCGCAGGCGCTGGGCGATGGCGGCTGGGCGCTGGGCTCGGACCAGGTCGCCGATCTCGACGGCCGGCCTCTGGGCAAGCCGGGCGGCCGCGAGGCCGCCATCGCCCAGCTGCGGTCCATGTCCGGCGGCTTGGTGCGTTTCCACACCGCGCTGTGCCTGGCCCGGGCCGACGGCCGCGCGTTTGCCGCCATCGACTGCACCGAAGTGCGTTTCCGTACATTGACCGGCGCCGAAATCGAACGCTACGTGGATGCCGAGCAGCCGTTCGACTGCGCCGGCAGCTTCAAGTCGGAAGGCCTGGGCATCGCCCTGTTCGAGTCCATCGACAACCGCGACCCGACCGCGCTGATCGGGCTGCCGCTGATCGCCACCTGCACGCTGCTGCGGCAGGCGGGCTTCATGCTGCCTTGAGCGACCCGAACCGTTTACCCATCCCGACACATTTACGGTAGGTTTCAAGCAGGGTCTCGGTGGCGACCTCGCGACTGAACTGCGCGGCATACGTCCTGCGCCCGTTCTCCACCAGCATTTGCCGCAGCTCGCGATCGTCGATCACGCGCCGGAGTTGGCGGGCCAACCCGGCAGCATCATCGATCTCGCACAGCAGCCCATCGACGCCATCGGATACGTACTGCGCTGCGCCTGCTGCACGTGTAGCCACCAACGGCACCCCCGCATACCAACTCTCCGCCATCACCGTGCCGAACGGCTCGTAGCGGGATGGAAGCACGCAGATGTCAGCTGCATTCAAGAGCGCGGCGCGATCAGTTCGCCAGCCCAGGAAGCGCACCCGCTGGGCAAGCTGGAGGCGATCCGCAAGTCGACGGTACGCCGCCAACTCCGGGCCATCCCCGGCCAGCCAGAAATACGCATCCGGCAATGCAAGCGCGGCCCGCAGCAACGTATCTACGCCCTTCTTTCGGTGCATGCGCGAGAGCAACAATACCACCGGCACTCCCTCCGGGGTCCGCAATGCCGACCGCGAAACTGCCGCCTGCGGTTGCAGCGTGCCGAAGGTGTGGACCACGAAACATCTGTCCTCGCAGCCGGATTCCTCGATGAGACGCCGCCGGATATCCCGGGTAACGCCTACGAAGGCATCGCAGTGCCGGAACCGCTTGAGATCGTAGTAGCCGCCGAACCAACCCAATACCGGTACCTGCACGTCGGCGGGCATGAACGAGGATGCCCGCCCCATCCATGCATGCACGATATCGGGGGAATGCTCGCCGATGGCACGCCGGATCACGGCGCTGCCCGCCCCCGAAAGCCGTTCCCACAGGTTGAAGTCCAATACCTTGTGTCGGATCCCCAACCGCTCCAGCACCTCAAGGTAGTGGGGATGGGCACGGCATACCACCGACTGATTCACGCCTAGCGCATGCAGCGCCTGGATCGCGTCAAGGCAATAGGTTTCCGCCCCTCCCCTGCTGCCTCCGGCCACGACATGCAACACCTTCATTGCCGCCCCATCTTGAATTCATCCCCTTCGCTTGCGCAGATACCACAAAACCATTACCCGCACTCCCCCACGCAAAACCGCTGCTCAGGCCAATCCTCGACACCACCATCCATTCCGTGCAGGCGCAGCCCAAGCCAATGTGTGCCGGGCGGCACGTCACGCAGATATGCGCGGAAATACAGCTTCGGCTGATTCGGGTCGCGGCTGCCCCAGTATTCTGCGACATGCGGCGCAGCCAGCCCATAATTGGCGCGCGCCACCGGCTGCCCGCCAAGCAGCACGTCCACGCGACGCAGGCCCGCGCCATCTTTGAAGGCCCAACCTGCCACCTCGAAGTCCGCTGATGCTGTTGCGCCTGCTGCCGGTGCATCCAGATAAGCCAGCGCCGGAGTGACGCACGCCGCCTCATGACGCTGCATCAGAAGCGCGAACAGCAGGAAACGCTGGCGGCCGTGGTCGACATTCACTACCTGCGGCGGTGGCAGCGAACCCAGCTGCTCGCACAGGCGCCGGTAGTACTGCAATCGATCGCGCAGCTTCACATCGGTATCGCCCACCACCAGCAGCATCGGCGCAGCGCGGGCGCCGTCGTGCTGCAGGCCCCACAGCGCCAGCTGCGGCGCGCGGCCGTGGTGGTGGTTGAGCGGATGGTCGAGAACCGCGATGGAGGCGTCGCCGCGCAGGAAACCGAGTTCGGCGCCGACCTTGAAGTTCCCGGCCAACAGGCGTGTGTTCGCCGGCATGACGGCAAGCTTCGCGCGCACGGCGTCGTCCAGTTCGCTCCACCCCGCGAAGTTGGCCGGGTATGCGGCATGCCCGGCGGCCTTCTGTCGCCACGCCGGCGTCGAGGCCACGATGAAAAAGCCCAGCGCCAACACCAGCCCCAGCGCTGCGGTGACCGGCACGGCGATGCGCCAGCCGCGCGACCATCCCGCCAGTAGCCCCGGCAACAGCGGCAGCAGCGCCACGAAGCCGGGCAGCGGCCAGTGGAAGCTGACCCGTTCGCGGTCGGTGAAGAAACCCAGCAGGAGGAAGCCGGTCACGATCAGCGTTCCGCACAGCGCCAGGTAACGCGCCGCCGGGCGTGCATCACGCAGGCCACGCCATGCGGCGGCGACCATCGCCGCCAGCAGCAGCGGCGTGACCGGCAGCAGCTGCAGCGCCCCGAGCAGGAAACCATCGCCGCCGAAGTGCCAGGGGTGCCGATCCACCAGCTGGAAGCGCAGCCCGGCATCGGCATTGCGCAGGTTCCACAGCAGCAGCGGAAGCCAGGCCAGCGCGCCGACGGCCACTGCCACCCATGGGCCGGGATGCCGCAGCGCGCGACGCCCGTCGCGCAGCATAAGCAACCCGGCAAAACCGACTGCGATCACCGCGACGAAGCGGTAATGCGTCAAGCCGCCCAGCGCCAGGCCAAGCGCCAGTTCGCCCACTGCCGGCGCGTCAACCCGGCGCAGCAGGCGCAGCCCGGCATCCAGGCAGAGCAGCGTCGCCAGCAGCAGCGGCACGTCGGGCAGCGCCAGCAGGCCCAGGCTGCCGGCCAGCGGCAGCAGCAGCGCCAGCGTCCCGGCCTGCCAGCCGGCGCGTTCGCCAAACTCGCGCCCGGCCATCCGCGCCACCAGCCACGGGAGCGCCGCACCGATCAGCAGGAACGGCAGCCGCAGCCCCAGCGCATGCTGGCCGAACACCTCCACGCCCAGCCGCGCCAGCCACGCGGTCAGCGCCGGCAGGTCGGAATAGGCCCAGGCCGGATGCTGGCCTTCCTGCCAGTAAAAGGCCTCGTCTACAAACAGCGGCACCCGCACCGCTAGCGCCAACTTGAGCGCACACAGCAGCAGCCAGGCGACGATGAATCCGCGCCGCGCCACCGCGTTTCCCGCATCCCGCATGTCCGGGCGTCCTCGCTACACTCGTTGCCACTTCCGAGAACCGATGCCCAACGACATGTCCGCGATCCCGGTACCGGCGCAGATGCTAACCGATGACCTGCAGCAGGCCCTGCGCGACGCGCAGGCGCAGGTGAACACACTGGTGCTGGGCAAGCCGGTGCAGGTGCGGCTGGCGTTCGTCGCCCTGCTGGCCGGCGGCCACCTGCTGATCGAGGACCTGCCCGGGCTCGGCAAGACCACCCTGGCGCACGCGCTGGCGGCCACGCTGGGGCTGGACTTCAGCCGCGTGCAGTTCACTTCCGACCTGCTGCCGTCCGACATCCTGGGCGTCTCGGTGTACGAGGCGCAGGCGCGGCGCTTCGAGTTCCACCCCGGCCCGGTGTTCACCCACGTGCTGCTGGCCGACGAGATCAACCGCGCGCCGCCGCGCACCCAGAGCGCGCTGCTGGAGGCGATGGCCGAACACCAGGTCAGCATCGATGGCCAGACCCGCGCCTTGCCAGATCCGTTCCTGGTCATCGCGACGCAGAACCCGGTCGATCTGTCCGGCACCTATCCGCTGCCGGACTCGCAGCTGGACCGCTTCCTGCTGCGGCTGGCGCTGGGCTATCCCGATGCCGCGGCAGAGCGCGCACTGCTGTCCGGCAGCGACCGCCGCGACCTGATCGCGAACATCGCGCCGCTGCTGGACGCACCGCGCATCCTCGCCCTGCGCCAGGCGGTGCCGCGGGTGCACGCCAGCGACGCGCTGCTGGACTACGTGCAGGCGCTGATCGCGCGCAGCCGCCAGCAGCCCGGCGTGCGGGTGGGGCTGTCGCCGCGCGCCGGGCTGGCGCTGCTGCGCGCCGCGCGGGCGCATGCGCTGCTGCTGGGCCGCGGCCACGTGGTGCCCGAGGACGTGCAGGCGCTGTTCCCGGCGGTGGCCGAACACCGGCTGGTGGCGGATGCCGACACCCCGGCCGCCAGCCTGGCCAAGGCGATCCTGCACGCGGTCGCGGTGGACTGAAGGTGATCGCCGCGCTGCGCAGACGGCTGCGCGCGTGGACGCGCCCGCGCGCGCCGGAGGCGCTGCCGGCGCAGCTCACGCGCCACCGCATCTACGTGCTGCCCACCGCCAGCGGGCTGTTCTTCGGCCTGCTGCTGGGCGCGATGCTGCTGGGCGCGCTCAACTTCAACAACAACCCGGCGCTGCTGCTGGCGCTGCTGCTGGCCGGTGCCGCCCAGGCCAGCCTGATCGCCGCGCACATGCAGCTGTCCGGCCTGCGGGTGGAGGCGGTGGCGGCCGAACCGGTCGCGGCCGGCGAAGACCTGCACCTGCGCATCGCGCTGGGCGCGGCCGATGCGCGCCAGCGCCGCGGCCTGCGCGTTGCGCTGGGCGGACACGCCGCGCACGTCGCACTGGACGCCGGCGGCGCCTCCGCCGAACTGCGCCTGCCGACCGCGCGTCGCGGCCTGCTGCCGCTGCCGCGGCTGGAGCTGTCCAGCGTGCAGCCGCTGGGGCTGGCGCGGGCCTGGGGCTATGCCTGGCCGGCGCAGTCGCTGCTGGTCTACCCGGCGCCCGAAACCCAGGCGCCGCCGCTGCCGGTGCCGGCCGGCGGGCACGACCATCCGCAGGTGACCCGGGCGGGCGACGATCCGCACCATCTGCGCAGCTACCGGCCAGGCGATGCGCCGCGCTCGGTGGCGTGGAAGGCGTCCGCGCGCCACGACAGCCTGCTGGTCCGCGACTACGAGCAGCAGCGCGGCGGCGAGCTGCTGCTGGACTGGCAGCAGACCGCCGGCCTGCCTTACGAGCAGCGCATCCGCCGGCTGGCGCGCTGGGTCGACGACGCCGAGCGCGAGGGCCGCCGCTACGGCCTGCAGCTGCCGGCGCAGCCGCTCATCGCCAGCGACCGCGGCGCTCCGCACCGGCACCGCTGCCTGCGCGCGCTGGCGCTGCTGCCGCAGGAGGAGGCCGATGGCTGAGCGCCCGTCGCCGCCGATGACCCGGCCCTCGCGCATGCTGGTGCTGGCTGCTGCCGCCGCCTGCCTGCTGCCGCTGCTGCTGCAGCTGCCGGCCTGGCTGGGCCCGGCGTTCGGCATCGGCGCGCTGGCGGTGACCGCGGCAGCGTGGCGACGGCCGATGCCGGCGCTGTTGCGCCTGCTGCTCAGCGCCTGCGCCCTGCTCGCGGTGGCGGTGGTGGCGCCGGGGATCGGCCGCGACACCGCCTGCGCGGTGCTGGCGGCGATGCTGGCGCTGAAGCCGGCGGAAACCTGGTCGCTGCGCGACGGGCGCAGCCTGGTGGGCTTCGGCCTGTTCGCGCCGTTCGCCACCTTCCTGCTCGACCAGGGGCCGGCCAGCCTGGCCCTGGCGCTGGCCGCGGTCCTGCTGGCGCTGCTGGCACTGCAGCGGCTGGCCGCCGACGAGGGCGAAGTGGTGCAGCCGGCCGGGCGCAGCGCAGCGACCTTCGGCGTGCTGCGCCTGTTCGCGCTCGGCCTGCCGCTGGCGCTGGCCGCGTTCTGGCTGTTCCCGCGCCTGCCGACGCCGCTGTGGGGACTGCCGCACCGCACCGTCGCCACGCCGGGGCTGTCCGACACGATGACCCCCGGCGCCATGGCCGACCTGCTGCTGGACGACAGCCCGGCCGCGCGCGTGCAGTTCTTCGGCGCCGTGCCCGCGCCCGAGCAGATGTACTGGCGCGGGCCGGTACTGTGGGATTTCGACGGCCGCAGCTGGCGGCAGGCGCGCGACCTGCAGCGGCTGCCCGCCGCGGCGATGCGGCCTGCCGGCGCCGGCTGGGATTACCGCATCGACCTCGAACCCACCGAAGACCGCCAGCTGGTCGCGCTGGACCTGCCCACCCGGCTGCCGGACGGCGCCTACGCCAGCCGCGACTACACGCCGTGGGCGGCAACCCCGCAGTACAACGTCTCGCGCTGGCGCATGCGCTCGGCGCCGTCGGCCGCATTCGAAACCGACCTGCCGCCGTCCCTGCGCGCCCGCGCGCTGGCGCTGCCGCGGGGCTACAACCCCCGCACCGTCGCGCTGGGCCGGCAGTGGCGGCGCGAGGCCGGCGGCGATGCGCAGGGACGCGGCGAAGCCGCCATTGTCGGGCGCGCGCTGGCGATGATCCGCCGCGACTTCGCCTACACCCTCAACGTGCCGCTGGCCGGCCGCAACGAGATCGACGATTTCCTGTTCGACCGCCGCGAAGGCTATTGCGAGCACTTCAGCTCCGCCTTCGTGGTGCTGATGCGCGCCGCCGGAATCCCGGCGCGCGTGGTCACCGGTTACGCCGGCGCCTACCGCAATCCGCTCGGCGACTACTGGCTGGTGCGCAAGTCGGACGCGCACGCATGGGCGGAGGTCTGGCTGCCGGCGCGCGGCTGGGTGCGCGTGGACCCCACCGCCGCGGTCGCGCCCGAGCGCGTCTACGACACCATCGCCGACCGCCGGCCTGGCCGCATCGGCGGGCTCGATGCGCTGGTGCCGGTGTTCAATGCCGGCGACTGGCTGCGCCGCGGCTGGAACGACTTCGTGCTGGGCTTCGATGCGCAGCGCCAGCAGACCCTGCTCAAGCCGTTGGGGCTGGAGCGGCTCGGCGCCGGCGCGCTGGTCGCGCTGTTCGCTGCCATCGCCGCGCTGGCGCTAGCGTGGATGGCCTGGCTGATCGCCCGCGGCGAGCGCCAGCGCGACCCGCTGCTGCGCGCCTGGCATGCGCTGGAGGCGCGCTACCGCAGGCTCGGTCGCGGCCGTGCGCCGCACGAACCGGCGCTGGCCTGGGCGACGCGGGTGGCGGCGGACAGCCCCCGCGCCGGCCAGCACCTGGCCACGCTGGCCGCGCGCTTCAACCAGGCGCGCTACGCGCCGGGCGGCAACCGCGCGGCGCTGCAGGCGCTGCTGCGCGATCTGCGCGCCCACCGCCCCTGAGCACGGCCCGCGGGGAGCATCCCCGCGTCATTCCGCCAGCAGGGGGCCGGGCAACGCCTCGGCGGGCATCGGCTTGCCGAACAGATAGCCCTGGAACTTGTGGCAGCCGTGCGCGCGCAGGAACTCGAACTGCGCCTCGGTTTCCACGCCCTCGGCCACCACCAGCAGCTCCAGCGGCGCGGACAGGGCCAGGATCATGCGGATGATCGCCACGTCGTCGCTCGCATCCGGCAGCCCCCGCACGAACGACTGGTCGATCTTGAACTGGTCCAGCGGCAGCCGCTTGAGGAAGTTGAGCGAGGAATAGCCGGTGCCGAAATCGTCGAGCGAGAAGCGCACGCCCAGCTCCCGCAGCGCCTGCATCTTGGCGATGCTGTCGTCCAGGTCTTCCTGCAGCAGGCTTTCGGTGATCTCCAGCCGCAGCCGCCGCGGCGACGCCCCGCTGCGCGCCAGCGCGGCTTCGACATCGGCCACGAACTCCGGCATGCGCAGCTGGCGGGCGCTGATGTTGACCGCCACGGTCCAGTCCGCGCGGAGCGGATCCCGCGCCCACGCCGCGAGCCGGGCGCAGGCCGTCTCCAGCACCCATTGCCCGATCGGCACGATCAGCGGCGACTGCTCCGCCACCGGCATGAACAGACCCGGCGAAAGCAGGCCGCGCACGGGGTGCTGCCAGCGCAGCAATCCCTCCACCCCGACGATGCGGCGGGAGGCATCGATGATCGGCTGGTAGAACAGCCGCAGCTGCCCCTCCTCCAGCGCCACGCGCAGGTCGCGCAGCAGCGCGGTGCGGTGGTTGACCTCCTCCTGCAGCGCCGGGTCGAAGAAGCGCAGCACGTTGCGTCCTTCATCCTTCGCCTTGTACAGCGCCAGGTCCGCGCGCTTGAGCAGTTCCTCGGCGTCCAGCGGTAGGTCGCCGCGCAGCATGACGATGCCGAGGCTGGGCGTGCAGACCACCGGATGGCCGTCCAGCACATAGACCGGCGCCAGCATCGAGCGGATCTTCTCGCCGAGGTCGGCGGCATGGCTGGTCGCTTCGTCCAAGGTCGAGCCCAGATCCTCCAGCAGCAGCACGAATTCGTCGCCGCCGAGCCTGGCCACGGTATCGCTGCCGCGCACCGCCGCGCGCAGGCGGTCCGCCACCAGCCGCAGCAGCGCGTCGCCCTGTGCGTGCCCCAGGGTGTCGTTGACCTCCTTGAAGTGGTCGAGGTCGATCAGCACCAGCGCGCCGTGCTGCCGCTCGCGCCCGCAGTGCGCGATCACCTGCGCCAGCCGGTCGTTCATCAGCCGCCGGTTCGGCAGCCCGGTCAGCACGTCGTAGAAGGCGAGCCGCTGGGCCTCGTGCTCGGCCAGCTTGCGGCGGGTGATGTCGGCGCGGATGGCGATGAAGCGCACCGGGCGCCCGTCGGCGCCGAGCAGCGGCATGATCGTGGTCTGCACCCAATACAGGCTGCCGTCCTTGGCGCGGTTGCAGAGTTCGCCGTTCCAGACCTCGCCGCGCGCGATGGTGGCCCACATCTCGGTGAAGAACGCCCTCGGGTGGAAGCCGGAATTGACCACCGCATGGGTCTTGCCCACCAGCTCTTCCCGCGCGTACTGCGAAATCTCGCAGAACTTGTTGTTGACCTGGACGATGATCCCGCGCCGGTCGGTGACCGCCACGATCGCGTGGGCGTCCAGCGCGGCCTTCAGTTCGCGCGTCTCGCGCATGGACTCCTGCAGCGCCTGTTGGGCGCGCTCGCGCGCACTGGTGTCCTGGATGATCACCAGGACGTGCTGGATCTGGCCATCGCCGGCGTGTTCCGGCGTCGCCATCAGGTGCCGGTGCAACCGCCCCAGGGCCGGCGACACGAACGTGTAATCCACCTCGGCCAGCTCACCCCGCAGCGCGGACTGCAGCACCGGCAGCACCGCCTCCGCGACCTCCGGCGGCAGGATGTCGCCGATGTGGCGGCCGTGCATCTCCTCGAGCGGCCTGCCCAGGCTGGTTTCGAGCTGCAGGCTCGCCAGCCGCAGATGAAGCCGCGGATCCAGCCGCATCACGATGATCGGGAGGTTGTCGATCAGCGTCCGGTATTGCTGCTCCTTCAGCAGCAGCTGCCGCTGCGCGGCGTGCAGCCGCTGGTGCGGCCGGCGCATGGCGGACAGGAAGATCGCGCGGAACACGAAGACGTAGGCGACCACCTTGTAGACATGGCCCAGCGCGACCAGCCACTCGCCCGGGCTGGTGTAGCCGGTGAAGGCCAGTTCGGCGAGGCCCATGACATAGCTCGCCCGCGCCAGTTCGGCCAACTCCACGTCGTCGCTGTCCGCGGCCTTGCGCCACAGCCGCCAGGCCAGCAGCAGGTAGCCGGCGCAGAGCAGGTAGTCCGACGCCGCCTTGAGGTCGGTGACGCCCACCCCCGGCACGAACAGCGGCGGGAACAGCGCCAGATGGCGGCCGCCCAGCCACGCCACCAGGACGCTGCCGGCCACGCCCAGCAGCAGCCAGCGCCAGCGGCCGCCCGGCAACCGGACCCGGCCCAGCGCCAGCGCGAAGCCCAGCAGCTCGACCACGCGACCGCACATCCAGAAGAAGGCCGCCTTGGGCATGCCGTTCGGCGAGTCGAGGAACGGCGGCATGCCGTCGTAGGACAGCGTGTGCGCCAGGTCGATCCCGGCCACCAGGGTGAAGGCGACGATCAGGCTGTTGGCAAGCGGGCTGCGCTCTTCCTCCAGCGAGAAGAAGGCGGTGACGACCACCATCAGCGACACCACGACCGCCACCACTTCCAGCAGCAGGTGGCTTGCCAGCAGCCCGCTGGACCCCACTTCGAACAACTCGCGGCCGGGCAGCAGGCGCGCGCCCAGCATCAGCAGCAACAGCATTCCTGCGAGCGGCAACTCGCCGGGCCACGGGCGGCGCATCCACATGACCGGCTTCTCCATGCCCTGCCTTCCGCTCCTGGACGCCGCTATTGCGTGGTCGATCTCGCCATTACGGCGCGACCGCGGAAAACCTTAGCCGCCAGGCGTGCCGAAGTGCCCCAGCGGCGCACCGGCCAGCAGGTGCAGGTGGATCTGGAACACCGTCTGGCCGCCGTCGCCGTTGCAGTTCATCACGATGCGATAACCGTCCTCGGCAAAGCCCTGCTGCTTCGCGTAGCGCGCGGCGGCGGTGGCCAGCCGGCCGATCACCGCGGCCTCGCTGCCCGGGACTTCGTTGAGGGTGGCGAAATCCACCTTCGGCACGAACAGCACGTGCACCGGCGCCTGCGGAGCGATGTCGCGGAACGCGATCATGTGCTCGTCCTCGAAGACGATGTCGGCGGGGATCTCGCGGCGGATGATCTTGTGGAAGATGGTGTCGGGCATGTCAGGCTCCTCGCGGATTTCCAATTGTCAGGACCGCACCGCTGGGACGCGATGCGCTTTGCGTGATCCGGCAAGAACGTTCGCGCCCCGGTGGCGCGCTCCTTACGGAATCTCCATCCGGCTGCCGAACGCGTGCGACAGCGTGCCGCGGTCCACGTATTCCAGCTCGCCGCCCAGCGGCACGCCGTGCGCCAGCCGGCTGGGCTGCACGCCGCGCGCCCGCGCCAGCTGCGCCAGGTAGTGCGCGGTGGCCTCGCCTTCC
Source organism: Thermomonas sp. LB-4 (assembly GCF_036409385.1). NCBI lineage: Bacteria > Pseudomonadati > Pseudomonadota > Gammaproteobacteria > Lysobacterales > Lysobacteraceae > Thermomonas > Thermomonas sp. LB-4. The sequence goes on from NZ_JAXOFT010000010.1 coordinate 38,491, forward strand.
ACGGTGGGATTGGTGGCGACGATCAGCTCGCGCACGCCGCCCTCCTCCAGCCGCTGCGCCAGCAGGTCCAGGCCCAGCTCGCGCGGGCCGATGCCGTCCAGCGGGCTCAGCCGCCCCTGCAGCACGAAATACAGCCCGCGGAAGCCGGTGGCCTGCTCGATGGCCAGCCGGTCCGCCGGCGTTTCCACCACGCACAGCAGCTGCGCGTCGCGGGCGCCGCTGGCGCAGGTGGGGCAGACCTCGGTCTCGCTGAAATCGCGGCAGCGGCTGCAGTGGCGGATCCGCTCCATCGCCTCGGCCAGCGCATCGGCCAGCCGCCGGCCGCCGTCGCGCTGGCGCTCCAGCAGGTGGTAGGCCATCCGCTGCGCGGATTTCTGGCCCACGCCCGGGAGCACCCGCAGCGCATCGATGAGTTGTTCGAGCAACGAGGCGGTCATGGGCGCGGGGCCGGGTTGCGCAGGCGGCCATGCGCTTGTGGCGCGCGCGGGGCCAGGCACAAGCGGGGGGAGCCCTGGTCGTTGGCCGGCATCGCGAATGCGGCGGCAGGCTGCCCGGTCATCCTCGGACTCAGAACGGCAGCTTGAAGCCCGGCGGCAGCTGCATGCCGGCGGTGGCGCCGGCCATCTTTTGCTGCGACGCGGCGTTGATCTTGTTGACCGCGTCATTGAACGCGGCGGCGATCAGGTCCTCGGCCATCTCCGGGTCGGCCAGCGCGGCCGGGTCGATGCGCACCCTGCGGCAGTCCATGCGTCCGCCCAGGGTCACGCTGACCATGCCGCCGCCGGCGCTGCCGGTGGCTTCCAGCGCTGCCACCTCTTCCTGCGCGCGCTGCATGTTTTCCTGCATCTTCTGCGCCTGCTGCATCAGCTGGGCGATGTTTCCACGCATGTCGTTCTTCCGTTGTTGCGTTGTTGGAGTTCAGTTCGCGTCGAGCGGGCGCACCGAGTCCGGCACGATCTGCGCGCCGAACTGCTGGACCAGCCGCTGGATGCCGGGATCGGCGGCGAAGCCGCTTTCCGCGCCGGCCTGGCGCGCGTCGCGCTCGCGCGCGTTGCGTGCGTTGGCAGTTTCGCCGCGCGCCTGGCCAGTCTCGAAACGGATCTTCACCTCGCCGCCGAGCTGCCTGCCGATGGCGTCACACAATTGCAGCACCAGGCTGGCCGACTGCAGGACTTCCTGCTCCGGGGCCAGCGACAGCCGCAGGACACCATCGCTGTGCGCCACGAAGGCGGCGTTTTCAGCCAGCACTTTGGCGGCGCCACGCAAGCCACAGCGCGCTACCAGTTCCAGCCAATGCTCCGAATCGGTCACCAGCAGGGAGCTGCCCATGGATGCCGGAACCGGTGCAACCGCGGCAGGCTCCGACAGCGGCGCAGGCATCGGGGCAATGGTTTGCGCCTGCACAGGCGCGGGCGGCAGAGGCGCAGGCTCCGGCACGGGTTGTGCCGGCGACTCGATCGCCGGTGCTTGCGGCTGCCGTGCGTTCATCGGCAGGGTGTCAGCCAGCGCGGCACGCGCACGCGCTGCGGCGTCGGTGCGCGCCTGCCTGGACGATTCCGGCGCGGCCGCCTGCAGCGGCGACGACCGCGGCGCCGACAACTGCGCGGCGGCATCGGGACGGAACGCCAGCATCCGCAGCAAGGTCATCTCGAAACCGCTGCGCGGGCTCGGCGCATGGCCGAGGTCGCGGCGGCCGTTGAGCGCCATCTGGTACCACAGCTGCACCAGCTCCGGGCGAAGCTGCGCGGCCAAGCCTTCGACATCGATGGCGTCGCTGCCCACGTCCACCGCAGGCACCAGCTGCTTCACCTGGATGCGGTGCAAGGCCTGCGCGAAGGCATCGAGGATGCTTGCCCAGTCCGGCGAGAACTCCGCCAGCTGCGCCGCCTCCTCCATCAGGCGCGCGCCGTCGGCGTCGGCCAGCGCGGCCAGCAGCGCCTGCACGCGGCTACGGTCCACCGTGCCCAGCATCGCCGCCACTGCGTCGCCATCGAGCCGCCCGCCGGTGTAGGCGATGGCCTGGTCGAGCAGCGACAGGCCGTCGCGCAGGCTGCCATCGGCGGCCCGGGCCAGCTGCGCCACCGCGTCCTCATCGGCCTCGATGTCTTCCGCCGCCAGGATCTTGACGATCTGGCCGCGGATCTGCGCTTCGTCCAGCCGCTTGAGGTTGAACTGCAGGCAACGGCTCAGCACCGTGACCAGCAGCTTCTCCGGGTCGGTGGTGGCGAACAGGAACTTGACGTGTCCCGGCGGCTCTTCCAGCGTCTTCAGCAGCGCGTTGAACGCCGGCTTCGACAGCATGTGCACTTCGTCGATCAGGTAGACCTTGTACTTGCCGCGGCTGGGCATGTACTGCGCGTTCTCGATCAGCTCGCGGACGTTGTCCACGCCGGTGTTGGAGGCGGCGTCGATCTCCAGCAGGTCGATGTAGCGGCCGGCATCGATCGCCTTGCAGGTCTCGCACTCGCCGCAGGGGTCGCTGGAGGTGCCGCGCTCGCAGTTCAGGCTCTTGGCGAAGATCCGCGCGATGGTGGTCTTGCCGACGCCGCGGGTGCCGGTGAACAGGAAGGCATGGTGGACGCGGCCGGTCTCCAGCGCGTTGGTCAGCGCGCGCACCACGTGTTCCTGGCCGACCAGTTCGGCGAACCGCTTGGGGCGCCACTTGCGGGCGAGCACGAGATAGGACATGCCGCCATTGTGGCATGGGCCACCCGCAGCCCGGCGCCCGTCCGTGCGTTCTGTTGTGGAACCGCCGGGCCACCGCTAGAATGCGCGATCCCGGAGAGGTGTCCGAGTGGTTGAAGGAGCACGCCTGGAAAGTGTGTAAGCGTCTAAACCGCGCTTCGGGGGTTCGAATCCCCCTCTCTCCGCCAGGTTCCCGGGCCGCGCGCTGCGCGGCCCACGTCTATGGTGGCCCCGTCGGCCCCTCGCGACGCTAGGTCGAAAACCCCGCCAGGGCCGGAAGGCAGCAACGGTATCGACTGACGCGGGCGCCGAGGCCAGCCGGCGGGGCCGCCACCTTTTCCGGCCCGGTACGACCGCCGGGGCCCTGCGGCGTCCCCCCGCAACGCGGCGGCCATCGGCGATCGGGCGTGCGCCGGGCAGGGCCCGGCGTTGGTCGGCTAGTAGCCGCGATCCCACGCAACAGAATAGGCCGCGCGCAGGCGGGCGAAGTCGGCATCCACCTCATCAGCGCTGCGCGTGCCGCGCAGCTTGCGCAGCGAGCGGTGCAGGCGCGCCAGGTTGGCTTCGCGCCAGGCGGTGGCGGGGATGCGCAGGCGCGACTGGTCGAGGTCGATGAACCAGCCGCGTCCCTGCCCATCAAACAGGATGTTGTGCGCATTGAGGTCGGCGTGGTCCAGCCCCGCGCGATGGAACTGCGCGATCAGCAGGCCCGCAGCCTCCCACGGCGCGATCCCCTCGGCGGCCAGCGCGGCCAGCGGACGCACGTCCTGCAGGCGCTGCATCAGAATCGCCGCGCGGTAGTGCAGGCCGTCGCGGTGGTACCACGCGGCGAACGGCAGCGGCACCGGCAGTTTCCTGGCGCGCAGGGTGCGCAGCAGGCGGAACTCGGTGAAGCTGCGCACGCGCTGGATGCCGCGCCACAGGTGACGGTCGCGGCTGAAGCGCGCCACCAGGCCGCCGCGCAGGTAGTGGCGCAGCAGCGCGTCGCCCTGGCCGAAATCGATGAACCACGCGCCACCGCGGCCGCCGTCCGACACCCGCTGGGCCGCGATGCCCCAATGGTCCGGGTCGAACCAGCCCGGTTCGGGTTGCCGCACCTGCGTGCGGTCGAACAGAATCGCACCGTAGCCGCGCGCGTCGCGGAACGGCGTCAGATGCTCGTTGGCGTCGAAACCCGTCATCCTTCCGAGTGTAACAACCGCGTGCAAAAAGCCCATGCCCCGCGTTCGATCTGCCTGCTGCGGCTGTCCGCGCTGGGCGACGTCACCCACGTGCTGCCGCTGCTGCACACCCTGCGCGCGGGCCTGCCCGGGGTCGAGCTGACCTGGATCATCGGCCGCGGCGAGCGCCGTCTGCTGGACGGCCTGCCGGGGGTGCGTTTCGTGGAATACGACAAGAAGACCGGGCTGGCCGGCATGCGCGCCCTGCGCCGTGAGCTGGACCAGCGCTTCGACGCACTGCTGCAGCTGCAGGTATCGGCGCGCGCCAACCTGCTGTCTGCGTTCGTGCCGGCGCAGCGACGGATCGGTTACGACCGCTCCCGCAGCAAGGAAGGGCACGGCCTCTTCATCCACGAACGCATCCCCGACCACGGCGACGTCCACGTGCTGGACGCCATCGGCAGCTTCTGCGAGCCGCTGGGACTGGTGCGCGACGAGGTGGCCTGGAACCTGCCGGTGCCGGACGACGCCCACGCCTGGGCGCGCGCGCAGTGGGCCGACGACGGCCGCCGGACGTTGATGATCTCGCCCTGTTCCAGCCACGCGCTGCGCAACTGGCGTCCCGAGCGCTACGCCGCGCTGGCCGACCATGCCGCCGCACAGGGCTGGCGCATCGTGTTGTGCGGCGGGCGCAGCCAGCTGGAGCGCAGCACCGGCGATGCCATCCTCGCCGCCATGGCCGCGCGCAACGGCGTGCTCGACCTGATCGGCAAGGACACCCTCAAGCAGCTGCCGGCCCTGCTGGCCCGCGCCGACCTGCTGGTCACGCCGGACTCCGGCCCGATGCACATCGCCAACGCGATGGGAACGAAGGTGCTGGGCCTGCACGCCGCCACCAACCCGCACCGCAGCGGCCCCTACTCGGACCGGCGCTGGTGCGTGGACCGCTACGACGATGCCGCCCGCAAGTACCACGGCAGGCCGGCGGCGGACCTGAAATGGGGAACGAAGATCGAGGCCGAGGGCGTGATGGACCTGATCAGGGTCGAGGACGCGGTGTCGGCGTTTGAGCGTTTTCGCAACGACGCCGCGAAATTGTAGGCGCGGCTTCAGCCGAGGCCGGAGGCACCTCGGTTGCAGGCCTGCAGGACTTACGCGCCCTGCCCGCTGCCGTAGTCCTGGTAGGACTTCTCCTCGACGTAGGCCGAGCCCAGCGCCAGGTTGATGTCCTTCTTCACCCGCGCGCGGATGTCGTTCTGGAAATAGACCGAGCGCGCCAGCTGGATGAACTCGTCGTCGAAGGCCTGCGCTTTCTCCTTCAGGCGGATGTCGTCCTCGATCACCCACAGGCGCTCGTTGACCGCCTTCAGCTCGGCGCGCAGCTTGACCACGTCCTGGCCCGCGGCGGGGTGCGCCATCCAGGTCTTCTCCAGCGCAGACAGCTCGGCGCGGACGTTGGCCAGCTTGGCCGGGTCGGTCATGCGCTCGGACTTGATCTGCAGGATGGCGATCTTGTCCAGCAGCTCGCCGAACGACACGGGCACCAGGATTTCGGACATCGGGACGCAGCCTCGGTAGGGGCGGCCAGTGTACCGTCTTGCCGAGCGGCCAAGCGCCCCGTATCATGCGTGGCCCGCTTCCGGAGAGGTGGCAGAGCGGTTGAATGTACCTGACTCGAAATCAGGCGTAGGTTTATAGCCTACCGAGGGTTCGAATCCCTCCCTCTCCGCCAGACATGCAAGCGCCCCCGCAAGGGGGCGTTTTCATGTCTGCGGGGATGCGACGGACAAGCACCCTTGCGGGTTCGACTGATTCGCCGGGAGCGAATCAGGACAGCCGCAGGCTGCGCGTAGCGCGAGGGCCATGGATGGCCCGAGTCCATCCCTCCGGTCCCCACTCCGCCTCCTCGCCGCACTTCCGGCACAGGTGCCCGCCTGCGATCTCCGTAACCATCGCCCAATGACCGTGCACCCCCGCATTGCCGTCCCGTCCGGTTCCCGCGCATGATGCCGTTTACTTCCATGACTCCCGGACAAATGCCGCGCGCATGATCGAATTCGGACATCTGACCCATGTCGGCCTGCGGCGCGAGCTGAACGAAGACACCTACTACGGCGACAGCGACCTCGGCCTGTGGCTGGTGGCAGACGGCATGGGCGGCCACGAGTACGGCGAAGTCGCCAGCGCGCTGGCGCGGGAAACCATCGTGCGCCAGGTGCGCGCGGGCAGCAGCCTGGCCGAGGCCATCCGCATCGCCGACGAGGAAATCATCCGCTGTTCCCGCCGCCGCGGGGACAGCCTGCCGATGGGCACCACGGTGGTGGCGGCACGGGTCAACGGCAACCGCTTCGAAGTGGCCTGGGTCGGCGACAGCCGGGTCTACCTCTGGCGCGACAGCACCTTGACCCAGATCTCCCACGACCACAGCTACGTCCAGGAGCTGATCGCGCAGGGGGCCATCAGCGCCGACCAGGCGCGCAGCCACCCGCACCGCAACGTGGTGACCCAGGCGCTGGGCGTCACCGCCCCCGAACAGCTCAACGTGGAAACGCTCGCGGGGGAACTGGGCCCGGGCATGCAACTGCTGCTGTGCAGCGACGGATTGACCGAGGAAGTGGACGACCGCCACATCGCACAGGTGCTGGCGCATCGGGAGTGCAGCGCGCAGGAATGCGTCGATGGCCTGGTGGCAGCGGCGCTGGACGGGGGCGGCTCGGACAACGTGACGGTGGTGCTGGTCCGCCGGCACTGAGCCGCGGCCACGTCTTGCTGCAGCGGCCGGCGCCGCGCCGGCCCGGCTAGCCGGGCTGCGCCACGCCCGCTTCGGGATCCGTCTCCAGCGCCAGCCACACGGCCTGCCCCGCCTTCCTGGCCAGACCGGCCAGGCGGGCGGCGTGGGCGTCGGCTTCCTCGGCGGAAACCCGCACCCGCGGGCGCGGCGGTGCGGCGTCCGCCTCCACCACGAAACTGACCGCAGCGACCGCCTGCGGCATCGCTTCGCTGTCGAAGCCGATCTCGCCCTGGCCCGAAGTAAGCGCCAGGTACACATCCATCAGGATCTGGGCGTCGAGCAGCGCGCCGTGCAGCTGGCGCTGCGAGTTGTCCACGCCCAGCCGCTTGCACAGCGCGTCCAGCGAGTTGCGCTGGCCGGGGTAGCGCTGGCGCGCCATCAGCAGCGTGTCCTCGACCGTGCAGCGATCCTGGATGCGGCCTGCGCCTTCGAGTCGCGCCAGCTCGGCATTGAGGAAGCCGAGGTCGAAGGCGGCGTTGTGGATGATCAGCTCGGCGCCGTCGATGAACGCCAGGAACTCGTCGGCGATCTCGGCAAAGCGCGGCTTGTCGGCGAGGAAGTCCAGGGTCAGCCCGGTGACCTCCTGCGCGCCCGGTTCGAATTCGCGGTCCGGCTTCAGGTAGCGGTGGAAGGTGCGCCCGGTCGGCCGACGCTCGACCAGTTCGACGCAGCCGATTTCGACCACGCGATTGCCCTTCTGCCATTCCAGGCCGGTGGTTTCGGTATCGAGGACGACCTGCCGCATCAGCCCGTGTACTCCTTGTGCTTGAGCGCCTGCAAACGTGCCAGCTGATCGACCCGCTCATTCTCGGGATGCCCGGCGTGCCCCTTGACCCAGCGCCAGTCCACCGTGTGCCGGCCGGCGGCTGCGTGCAGGCGTTCCCACAGGTCGCGGTTCTTGACCGGCTCGCCGCCGGAGGTTTTCCAGCCTCGCCGGATCCAGCCGGCCATCCATTCGGTGATGCCCTGTCGGACGTACTGGGAATCGGTGGTCAGCACCACCGTGCAGGGTTCCTTCAGGGTCTCCAGCGCGGCGATCGCCGCCATCAGTTCCATCCGGTTGTTGGTGGTGGCGGCTTCGCCCCCGGACAACTCGCGCTCGATGCCTCGCCAGCACAGCAGCGCGGCCCAGCCGCCCGGCCCGGGATTCCCCAGGCAGGCGCCATCGGTGTGGATGTCCACGTGCTTGCGTGCAGGGGTCACGCGGTCGTTCCCGCCTGCAGCGCCAGCGGCCGCGGCTTGCGCAACGGCGTCATCGGCAGCCGGCGCTTCTCGGCACGCAGCAGGAAGGCGGCGCGCAGGCCCACGCCATCCTGCAAGCGCGCATCCGGCGCGATGTCCCAGACGGGGCCGACCCCCTGGGTCAGCGAATCCGGCGCCAGCCCGGCCGCGCGCAGGCGCCTGCGCCAGGTGACCGGTTCGCGCGCTTCCAGCCCCTGCCCCCACCAGCGCAGGCGGTACGGCGACAGCGGGTTCAAGGCCAGCAGCCACAGCCAGCCGCCGGGCAGCAGCACCCGCGCGCATTCCGCCAGCAGTTCCGCCGGATCGCAGCCGGAGCCGTCGCCATGCTGCACGACGACGACCGCGCAGGCATCACTGGCCAGCGGCAGCGGCAGGCCGCAGCGCAGGTCGCCGTGGAAGGGGGTGCCGTCCAGATGCAGGCGCAGCGGCAGCAGGCTGTCGCTGGCCGCCGGCAGCGAAGCGGCCGCCGGGCCCAGCCACAGCGCGGCCTGGCCCGGGCGCTGCTGCAGCGCGGCGCCCACGCAGTCGGCTTCGCTGTCCAGCAGCACTTGCCCCATCCTCCCCGCAAACCAGGCGGCGACAACGGCGGGATCGGGTTGTGGGCGGAAGGACGACAGGGGCATGATCGTGATTCTGCGGGAAAGCCCGCACCACGTCACGGCTGGACAAATGCAGGTACTGCCGATCCCGGCGTTCGACGACAACTACATCTGGCTGCTGCGCGACGCCGCCGGCCGCGCGCTGGTGGTCGATCCGGGCGACGCGGCGCCGGTGCTGGCGGCGCTGGGCGACGGGTCGCCGCCGCTGGCGATCCTGCTGACCCATCACCACGGCGACCACATCGGCGGCGTCGCTGCTCTGCTGGCGCGCTGGCCCGCCACGCCCGTGTACGCCCCGCACGACGACCGCATTCCCCTGGCCAGCCACCGCGTGGCGGACGGCGACGTGCTGGTCCTCGGCGACTGGCGCTTCCACGTGCTGGCCGTCCCCGGACACACCCGCAGCCACGTGGCCTACCACGGCGAGGGCCTGCTGTTCTGCGGCGACACGCTGTTCAGCCTGGGCTGCGGACGGTTGTTCGAAGGCACGGCCGCGCAGATGCATGCGTCGCTGGCGCGCCTGGCGGCGCTGCCCGGCGAAACCCGGGTCTGCTGCGCGCACGAGTACACGCAGGGCAATGCGGCGTTCGCACTGGCGGTGGATCCCGGCAATCGGGCGCTGCAGGCACGCGCAGGCGAAATCCGCGGCCTGCGCGCGCTGGGGCAGCCCACCTTGCCGGCGCGGCTGGACGAAGAGCGCGCCTGCAATCCGTTCCTGCGCTGCGCCGACCCGGCCGTGCGGACCTCGGCGGAGCGACATGCTGGCCGGCCCTTGGCGGACGCGGCCCAGGTGTTCGGCGCATTGCGCGCCTGGAAGGACGGCTTCCGTGCCTGACCTGCCCCGTACGGGCGCGAACACTGGCCGCGGCATCGCGCGCAGGGTACACTAGAGCATTCGCTCGAAGCGCCCCACGCGCACATTCAAGGAGACACCATGGGATTCCTGCAGGGCAAGCGCGCGCTGGTCACCGGCATCGCCAGCCAGCGTTCGATCGCCACCGGCATCGCCGACGCCTTCCACCGCCAGGGCGCCGAACTGGCGCTGACCTACCAGAACGAAAAGCTCAAGTCGCGCGTCGAGGACGCCGCCGCCGGCTACGGCAGCAGCATCGTGCTGCCGCTGGACGTGGCCGACGATGCCCAGATCGACGCCTGCTTCGCCGAACTGGGCAAGCACTGGAGCGACGGCTTCGACATCCTCGTCCACTGCATCGCCTTCGCCCCGCGCGAGGCCATCGAGGGCGATTTCCTGGACGGCATCAACCGCGAGCGCTACCACATCGCCCACGACATCAGCGCCTACTCGCTGGCGGCGCTGGGCAAGGCCGCGCGCCCGCTGATGAAGGGCCGCAACGGCAGCATCCTCACCCTGTCCTACCTGGGCGCCGAGCGCGCGCTGGCCAACTACAACACGATGGGCGTGGCCAAGGCCTCGCTGGAAGCCACCGTGCGCTACATGGCGATGGCGCTTGGGCCGGAGGGCACCCGCGTGAACGCGATCTCGGCCGGCCCGATCCGCACCCTGGCCGCGTCGGGCGTGGCCAATCTCCGCAAGATGCTGAGCAGCTTCGAGGCGGCCGCGCCGCTGCGCCGCGCGGTCACCATCGAGGACGTGGGCAACACCGCCGCGTTCCTGTGCTCCGACCTGGCCAGCGGCATCACCGGCGAGATCACCTATGTCGATGCCGGCTACAACATCATGGGCATGAGCGGGATCGACTGATGCCTGCGCCGCTCCCCGCCCCGCGGGGAGCGGCTTTCGCGGCTGGAAGGCGCACGCATCGTGGCCGCCCCGCACATCCGCCCAACGAAAACGCCCGGCACTGCCGGGCGTTTTCGCAAGCGGGCGGTGGCGGCGCGCGCGCATCGCGCCCTTGACCGCCGGTGCTTACAGGCGGTCTTCCGCCACCTTGATGCTGTACTTGGCGCGCGCCGCGCGGATGAAGGCCTCCTGCGCCTGCATGCCGTGCGCGGCCGACATCTGCTTGCGCAGGGTGTCGCGCTCCTGCGGGGTGACCTGGCCGATGTCCGCGTCGCGCACCGCGCGCACCGCGAACACGACGTACTCGCCGCCCACCAGCACCTTGTCGACCGAGGCCTTGCCAGACTGCGGGCGCGGCTGGTTGAAGAACGCCTGCGCCGCTTGCGGCGAGGGCACCGGCATGCCGCGGGTGATGTCGTTCAGGTCGGTCACGGCCAACCCCGCCTCCTGCGCGGCTGCCGCCAGGCCCTTGTCCTTCGCGGCCTTCACCAGCGCGTCGGCGGCGGCCTCGGCGGCCTTGCGCTGGCGATCGGCGCGGATCGCCGCCGCCACCGCATCGCGCACCTGCGCCAGCGGCAGCGCCTTCTCTGGCTCGTGCTCGATGACCCGGACCAGCACGGTCCGCTCCGGGCCCAGCTCGATCGGATCGCTGGCGGTGCCGTCCTGCAGCATCGTGTCGGAGAACGCCACGCGCAGCACCTTCTGGTCGCTGGCAATGCCGGGGCCACCGGCGCGGGTGAACGCCGGGGTGGTCTGCAGCGGCAGGCCCAATGCCTTGGCGGCCGGCTCCAGCGAGGTCGGCGTCCGGTACGCGGCGTCGACCAGCTTGCCGGTCAGTTCGTTGAAGGCGCGCTCGCGGGAGCCTTCCTGCAGCTCCTTCTCGAGTTCGGCGCGAACGTCCTCGAACGGCCGCTGCACTGCGGGCTGCACGGCATTCACCTTGATGATGTGCCAGCCGAAATCGGTCTTCACCGGCCCGCGCACCTCGCCAGCCTGCATCGCGAAGGCGGTGTCGTCGAACGCGCCCGGCATGCCGCCCTTGGCGATCGAACCGAGGCTGCCGCCATCTGCCTTGGAGCCGGCGTCATCAGAGTTGGCGCGCGCCAATGCGGCGAAATCCGCGCCAGGCGCCTTCGCTTCGGTCGCCAGCTTGTTCGCCTTCGCCTCGGCCGCCTTGCGCTCGGCGGGGCTGGCATTGGCCGCCACCGCCACCAGGATATGCGCGACCTCGCGCTTCTCGGCCGAGGAATACTTGGCGATCTGTTCCTGGTACCGCTTGCGCAGCGCCGCCTCGTCCACCGCCGGCGCGGGCAGCGCGCTGCCGTCGATCTCCACGTATTCCAGCCGCACCGTTTCCGGCTTGCGGTAATCGGACTTGTGGGCCTGGTACCAGGCCTCGATCTGCGCCGCCGTGACTTCGGCGGTATCCGGCGCGGCCGGCGGCAGGGTCACGAAGCCGACGTCGCGGCGCTCGCCCAGCAGGCGCATCAGGCGATCCAGCTCGGCGTCGGTGACGAAGGCGGAGCGGGCGATACCGGACGGGATCAGCTCGTTCTTCAGGCTGTCGCGGATGCGCGCCTCGAAGTCGCGCGGGGTCATCGGCGGATTCTGCGAGGCCAGCAGCAGCTGGTAGCGATCCGCGTTGAACGCCCCGTCGACCTGGAAGTCCGGGAACTTCTGGATCGCGTCGCGCACCGCGGCGTCGCCGATGACGATGCCGTCGCGCTCGGCGGCCAGCTTCATCAGCTGTTCGTCGATCAGCGCATCCAGGACCCGGCGCTTGTTCTCCGCCGATTCGAACGCCTTCGGGTCGAAATTCTCGCCCTGCTGCTCGCGCATGTTCATGCGCACCATTTCCAGGCGCTCGCGGTACGTCTGCGCATCGATGTCGTGGAACGTCCACAGGTAGGTCACCGGCCATACCTGCGGCGCCGACTGCCACCACGATGGCGGCTGGGCGATGCGCGCGGCGTAGTTTTCCACCTGCTGCGACATGTATGACTCCATGCCGAAGAAGGCGAACGGGACGATCAGCAGGCCGAGGATCACGGTGGCGATCCAACCGGAAGTCTTTTCGCGGAGTTTCTGCAGCATGGGCGAACCGGCAATGAGACGTAGCCGGTTAGTCTAACCCGAGCAGCGCGGCAGGCACGCGGGAGCGGGGCATGCGCACAGCAAAAAGCCCCGCATTCCTGCAGGGCTCTTGCTTCAAACTGGCGGAGTGGACGGGACTCGAACCCGCGACCTCCGGCGTGACAGGCCAGCATTCTAACCGACTGAACTACCACTCCGCTGTGAGCCCGCAATCATACCTACATTTTCCGCAGGCGCAAGCGTTTTCTTTCGCAACCTGGTGGGCACTGAGGGGATCGAACCCCCGACCCGCTCCTTGTAAGGGAGCCGCTCTACCGCTGAGCTAAGTGCCCGGGGCGACGATTATCGCAGCCCACGCGGCGCAACGGAACCTCCGCCAGCGACCGCCGGACACGAAAAAGCCCGGCTTGCGGCCGGGCTTTCCCGATGCTCCCCGAGGGGAAACGATCAGTTGACCGCGTCCTTCAGCGCCTTGCCGGCCTTGAACGCCGGATTCTTGGAGGCCTTGATCTTGATGGTGTCGCCGGTGCGCGGGTTGCGGCCGGTGCGGGCGCCGCGCTTGCGGACCGAGAAGGTGCCGAAGCCCACGAGGGTCACGGTGTCGCCCTTCTTGAGGGCCTTGGTGATGGCGGCGACCATCGCGTCGACCGCGCGGCCGGCGTCGGCCTTGGTCAGTTCGGCGTTGTCGGCGACGGCTTCGATGAATTCGGCTTTGTTCATTTGCTTATTGGCTCCGATGCGGAAAGTGACGCGGAGAATTCTCGTTGACCGGAACCGCGGCGCTCCCCTGCCGTGGTTCCGGGCTTGCCGCGACGCATGGTCAGGCCGCCGCGGTTGCCAACCTTATACCAGCGCCGTTTCCGGCGCGCAACACGAAAGCGAGCAGTGGTGCGGCTTTCAGACGCATGCGGGCGATCCCGCGCCAACAGCTGCAGGCAGCGCTCAGTGCTGCACGGGGGGACGGCTGCCCGTCCTGCCCCTGGCCTTGCCCTTGGATGCCGCCGCCGGCTTGCCACCGCCGCGCGCCTGAGCGGGCAGCGGACGCTCCAGCGCAAGGTCCAGCACCTCGTCGATCCACTTCACCGCAACGATCTTCAGGTGCTTGGTCACGGTCGCCGGGATGTCCGCCAGGTCCTTGCGGTTCTCGTCCGGGATGATCACCGTGCGGATGCCGCCGCGCAGCGCCGCCAGCAGCTTCTCCTTCAGCCCGCCGATGGCGCTGACCTTGCCGCGCAGGGTGATCTCGCCGGTCATGGCTACATCGTTGCGTACCGGGATCCGGGTCAGCATGGACACCAGCGCGGTGGCCATGGCGATGCCGGCGCTTGGGCCGTCCTTCGGCGTCGCGCCGTCGGGCACGTGCACGTGGATGTCGTGCTTCTGCAGGAAATCGAGTTCGATGCCCAGCTGCTCGGTGCGCGCGCGCACCACCGACAGCGCGGCCGACGCGGACTCCTTCATGACGTCGCCCAGCTGGCCGGTCAGGATCAGCTGGCCCTTGCCGGGGACCAGCGTGGATTCGATCTGCAGCAGGTCGCCGCCGACCTCGGTCCAGGCCAGCCCGGTGACCAGCCCGATCTCGTTCTCCGCCTCGGCGCGGCCGAAGTCGAAGCGCTGCACGCCCAGGTACTTGTCGAGGTTCCTGTCGGTGACCACGATGGTCTTCGCCTTCGCGGCCTTGCCCTTCTTCGGTGCCGGCTGCGGACCCTTCAGCGCGATCTCCTTCACCACCTTCCGCGCGATCTTGGCGATCTCGCGCTCGAGGTTGCGCACGCCGGATTCGCGCGTGTAGTAGCGCACGATGCCGGCGATGGCGCTCTCGTCGATGCGCAGCTCGCCCTCGCGCAGGCCGTTGGCCTTGAGCTGCTTGGGCACCAGGTAGCGCATTGCGATGTTGAGCTTCTCCTCCTCGGTGTAACCGGGGATGCGGATCACCTCCATGCGGTCCAGCAGCGGGCCGGGGATGTTCAGCGAATTGGAGGTGGCCACGAACATCACCTCGGACAGGTCGAGGTCGACCTCCAGGTAATGGTCGTTGAAGGTGTGGTTCTGCTCGGGGTCGAGCACCTCCAGCAACGCCGAGGACGGATCGCCGCGGAAGTCCATCGACATCTTGTCGATCTCGTCCAGCATGAACAGCGGGTTGCGGGTGCCGACCTTGTTGAGGTTCTGCACGATCCGGCCTGGCATCGAGCCGACGTAGGTGCGCCGATGGCCACGGATCTCGGCCTCGTCGCGCACGCCGCCCAGCGCCATCCGCACGAACTTGCGGTTGGTGGCCTTGGCGATCGACTGCCCCAGCGAGGTCTTGCCCACGCCAGGCGGGCCGACCAGGCACAGGATCGGGCCCTTCATCTTGGCAACGCGCGACTGCACCGCGAGGTACTCGAGGATGCGGTCCTTGACCTTCTCCAGCCCGTAGTGGTCGGCGTCCAGGGTTTCCTGCGCGCCCTTGAGGTCCTTGCGCACCTTGCTGCGCTTCTTCCACGGCACGCCCAGCAACCAGTCCAGGTAGTTGCGCACCACCCCGGCCTCGGCCGACATCGGCGACATCTGCTTGAGCTTGGCCAGCTCGGTGCGCGCCTTGGTTTCCACCGCCTTCGGCATGCCGGCGTTGGCGATCCGGCGGGCGATCTCGTCGAGATCGTTGGGCGCGTCGTCGAGCTCGCCCAGCTCCTTCTGGATCGCCTTCATCTGCTCGTTGAGGTAGTACTCGCGCTGGCTTTTCTCCATCTGGCCCTTGACCCGGCCGCGGATGCGCTTTTCCATCTGCTGCACGTCGATCTCGCCGTCGACCAGGCCGACCAGCAGCTCAAGCCGGCCGGCGGTATCCAGCGTCTCCAGCAACTTCTGCTTGTCGGCCAGGCGCACGCCCAGGTGCGCGGCGATGGTATCGGCCAGGCGATCGGGCTCTTCGATGCCGGACAGCGTCTGCAGCAGCTCCGGCGGCAGCTTGCGATTGGTCTTGATGTACTGCTCGAACAGCGACAGCAGGGTGCGCACGATCGCCTGCACCTCGCGCGGTTCGCGCTCGTCGCCCGAAGCCACTTCGTGCGCCGTGGCGAACAATGCGCCGTCCTGCGGATGCACGTCGTCGGCGCGCGCGCGCGACAGCCCCTCGACCAGCACCTTGATGGTGCCGTCGGGCAGCTTCAGCAGCTGCAGCACCTGCGCCATCGTGCCGATGGCGTGCAGGTCGCCGGCCTCCGGATCATCGGTGTCGGCGGCCTTTTGCGCCACCAGCAGGATGCGCTTGTCGCCTTCCACGGCGATGTCCAGCGCGCGGATCGACTTCTCGCGCCCCACAAACAGCGGGATCACCATGTGCGGGAACACCACCACGTCGCGCAGCGGCAGCACCGGCAGGACGGGGGTTTCGGATCGGGTCGGGGCAGCCATGTGGGGGACTCCGTTGCGGCCGCGGCGCGCCTGCGCCGCCATGACTCGTTTATGGGGATCTTGCGCCCGGGTTGCAAGCGGGCTCCACCATGGGCACACAATCCCTTTCAGATCAGGGTGTTGCACCCGTGTTGCACGGCACGGACAGGCGCATCTTTCCCGCTGAAACGCGAAAGCCGCCCGAAGGCGGCTTTCCACGCAGCTGCGGCGGCGGTTCAGTCGGCGGCAGCGGCCTTGGCCGGCGCCGGCACCGTCTGGTAGATCAGATACGGCTCGGACTTGTGCTCGATCACCGACTCGTCCACCACCACCTTGCTGACGTTTTCCAGCGAGGGCAGTTCGTACATGGTGTCCAGCAGCACCGACTCGACGATGGTGCGCAGGCCGCGCGCGCCGGTCTTGCGCTTGATCGCCTTCTTGGCGATGGCGGCCAGCGCGTCGGGGCGGATCTCCAGCTCCACACCTTCCATCTCGAACAGCTTCTTGAACTGCTTGGTGATGGCGTTCTTGGGCTCGGTGAGGATTTTGATCAGCGCCGCTTCGTCCAGCTCCTCCAAGGTGGCGACCACCGGCAGGCGGCCGACGAACTCGGGGATCAGCCCGTACTTGATCAGGTCTTCCGGCTCGACCCGCGCCAGCACCTGGCCGACATCGGCCTTGCGCTCGGCGCTCTTCACCTTGGCACCGAAGCCGATCCCGCCCGCTTCGGTGGAACGCTGCTGGATCACCTTGTCCAGGCCGGCGAACGCGCCGCCGACGATGAACAGGATGTTGCGGGTGTCGACCTGCAGGAACTCCTGCTGCGGATGCTTGCGGCCGCCCTGCGGCGGCACGCTGGCAAGGGTGCCTTCGATCAGCTTCAGCAGCGCCTGCTGCACGCCTTCGCCGGACACGTCGCGGGTGATCGACGGGTTCTCGGACTTGCGGCTGATCTTGTCGATCTCGTCGATGTAGACGATGCCATGCTGCGCCTTCTCGACGTCGTAGTCGCACTTCTGCAGCAGCTTCTGGATGATGTTCTCCACGTCCTCGCCGACATAGCCGGCTTCGGTCAGCGTGGTCGCATCGGCCATGGTGAAGGGCACGTTGAGCATGCGCGCCAGCGTTTCCGCCAGCAGCGTCTTGCCCGAGCCGGTCGGGCCCACCAGCAGGATGTTGGACTTGGCCAGCTCGACCTCGTCGTTCTTCTGCCGGCTCTCGATGCGCTTGTAGTGGTTGTAGACGGCCACCGCCAGCGTCTTCTTCGCGCGCTGCTGGCCGATCACGTACTGGTCCAGCACCTCGAGGATCTCGCGCGGCTTGGGCAGCGAGCTGCGGTTGGACTGCGCCTTCTCCTCGAGTTCCTCGCGGATGATGTCGTTGCAGAGCTCCACGCACTCGTCGCAGATGAACACGCTGGGGCCGGCGATCAGCTTGCGCACCTCGTGCTGGCTCTTCCCGCAGAAGGAGCAGTAGAGGATCTTGCTGTTGTCGCCGGTGTTGCGTCCCTGACGGTCTTCGCTCATTCGCCACTCGCTCGCCGCGCAGTGCGGCTTCGGCCCGAGAATACCATACGCCCCCGCCGGGCCCAGCCGGGGCGGTTGTTCGTTGTACGCCAGTTATCGGCCAATGGATCGGAACCGTGAGCCACGGCCCGCCATCCGGTTCAGCTGGTCTGGATGGACTCTTCCGGGCGCCGGCTGAGCACTTCGTCCACCAGCCCGTAGTCGCGGGCGGCTTCGGCGCTCTTGAAGTTGTCGCGTTCGGTGTCGCGGGCGATCACGTCGATGGCCTGGCCGGTATGGCGGGCCAGAATCTCGTTCAGGCGCTCGCGCATCGCCAGGATCTCGCGCGCCTGGATGTCGATGTCCGTGGCCTGGCCCTGGGCGCCGCCCAGCGGCTGGTGGATCATGACCCGCGAGTTCGGCAGCGCGTAGCGCTTGCCGGCGGCGCCCGCCGCCAGCAGCACCGCGCCCATCGAGCAGGCCTGGCCGACGCAGATGGTGCTCACGTCCGGCTTGATGTACTGCATGGTGTCGTAGATCGCCATGCCGGCGGTCACGATCCCGCCCGGCGAGTTGATGTACAGGCTGATGTCCTTCTCGGGATTCTCCGCCTCGAGGAACAGCATCTGCGCGACGACCACGTTGGCCACGTGGTCGTCGATGCCGCCGACCAGGAAGATCACCCGCTCCTTCAGCAGGCGCGAATAGATGTCGTACGCGCGCTCGCCGCGGCTGGTCTGCTCGACCACCATCGGCACGAGGTTGAGGCTCTTGATCGGATCCATGGGTTCTCGCTCGGCGCTTCCGCCTGTTGAAGGTTACTGGCTGATGGCTTCCTGGAAGCTCAGCGCCTGTTCGGTGTGCTTGGCGCGCTCGGCGATCCAGTCGGTGACCTGCTCTTCCATCACGCGGTTCTGCAGGCCCTGCATCAGCTGGGGGTCGTTGCGGTACAGATCAATGACCTGCTGCGGCTGCTCGTAGGTGGACGCGATCAGGCGCATGGTTTCGTTCAGGCGCTCAGGCTCCAGCCGCAGCTCGTTGCGGCGGGCAACCTCGCCCACCAGCAGCGCCACCAGCACGCGCTTGCGCGCCGCCTCCTGGAAAGCTTCCGGCGCGGCGGACAGCTGCTGGCCCTGGCGACGGGCCTGTTCGGCGGCGCTGGCCATCAGCGCCTGCGCTTCGGTTTCGACCAGGCGCGGCGGCAGCTCGACGTCCTTGTAGACGGCCGCCAGCTGCTCGCCGACTTCGCGGCGCAGGCGGTTCATCAGCGCGCCCTTGAGCTCGCGCTCGAGGTTGGCGCGGATCTCGACCTTGAACTGTTCCAGCTCGCCGCTCTTGACGCCGAAGCTGCGGATGAACGCGGCATCGACTTCCGGCAGCACCTGCTCGGCCACGTCAAGCAGCTTGAAGGTGGAGGTGATGGTCTTGCCGGCGAACTGCGCGGCGTGCCAGTCGGCCGGCAGGGTCACGTCGAGGGTCTTCTCCTCGCCCGGCTGCATGCCGACGATGGCCGACTCGACTTCCGGGTAGATCGCGGCCGAACCCAGCACAGTGCTGGTGCGCTCCACGCCTTCGGCCGGCATGCGGTTGCCGTCGACGGTGCTGCTGGTCTCAAGGTTCACCAGGTCGCCGGCCTTGGCGGCGCGGGTGACCGCGCTCCAGCTGGCGCGCTGCTGGCGCAGGTTCTCGAGCATGCGCTCCACGTCGGCGTCGGTGACTTCCGCGGTATGGCGGACGATTTCCAGCTTGCCCATATCGAGTTCGCCGAAGTCCGGCGCCAGTTCCACCGAGGCCACGTACTTCAGTTCGCCCTCGGCGGCGTCCTCGCCCGGCATCATCTGCGGTGCGCCGACGACGTTCAGTTCGTTCTCGCGCACCGCCTTGCCCAGTCCCTCGCGCAGCAGGCCATCGAGGATCTCGGCGCGGACCTGGCCGCCGTAGCGCTGCTCGACCACCTTGGTCGGCACCTTGCCCGGACGAAAGCCCTTGATCCGCACCGTGTGCGCGATCTCGCGCAGGCGGTTGCCGACCTGCGCCTCGACGTCGCCGGCAGGCAGGCTGAGGATGACGCGACGCTCGAGGTTGCCGATGGATTCGACCGAGACTTGCATGATGCGATGACTCCTGGGCGGGTTCGCGGGAACCCGGAATTGTGCGGATGGATGCGGTGACCGGAGCGGCGCCCCGGGCGCGGCCACGGCCGCGCGGAACTTGCTAGTTTCCCCGATTTCCGGCCGCCTCGCCACCATTCTTCCGCGATGCGTTGACAGACGGCTCGCGCAGTCGGACAATGCCCGGCCTTTCGCTGCGCTGGCGCGCTCGAAAGACAGTGATCGCAGCAACCGGGCGGGCGCTGGAATGAATCGGTTCCGTCGGGCGGGGTATAGCGCAGTCTGGTAGCGCGCCTGCTTTGGGAGCAGGATGTCGGGGGTTCGAATCCCTCTACCCCGACCATTCCGGCGTGGTCTGGTTCAAGTTCCGGCCGGGCGCCCGTAGCTCAACCGGATAGAGCACCGGCCTTCTAAGCCGGTGGTTGCAGGTTCGATTCCTGCCGGGCGCGCCAAATAGCGGGACAGTTTTCGGTGGTGGCTGTAGCTCAGTTGGTTAGAGTCCTGGATTGTGATTCCAGTTGTCGAGGGTTCGAGTCCCTTCAGCCACCCCACCCTTTGATGAACGATCGGCGGCGGGTACTTGCAGTCGATCGTGTGTTTGCTACAATTTCGCGTCTTCGGGGCCGTTAGCTCAGTTGGTAGAGCAGTTGACTCTTAATCAATAGGTCCAAGGTTCGAATCCTTGACGGCCCACCAAACCCCGAAACGCCCGGCCGCAAGCCGGGCGTTTTCTTTTGTCCGGCGCTCAGCCAGGCCGGATTCAAACCTGCGGTTCGCCCGCTGCGCGGGCCCGGCCCGGCGCGATGCAGCGCGCCGGGCGCTCGCGGGCTCGCAGCCATGCTGCTCGAAACCCCCGCTCGCCCTTGACGGCCCACCAAACCCCGAAACGCCCGGCCGCAAGCCGGGCGTTTTGTTTTGCCCGACGCCTGCCAACGCAGGATTCGAACCTGCGGTTCGCCCGCTGCGGGAGTCCCGCACCGCTACAATGCCGGCGCGCGAAAGTGGCGGAATTGGTAGACGCCCTGGATTTAGGTTCCAGTGCCGCAAGGCGTGCGGGTTCGAGTCCCGCCTTTCGCACCAGCGCTGGCAGCCGGCCGCAGTGCGGGCTATCCTCGGGCGATCCCGGCAGCGGCCGGCCAAGCACAGGATGATCCCCATGCGCAGCGGCAATCCCGCACTCAAGGACAACACCTTCCTCGACCTCGGCAGCGGCACGCTGGTCCGGAACGACGGCGGCGCGATGACGCTCAACGGCGCGGTCAACAAGACCGCGATCCTGCTGGTGCTGACCCTGGCCGGCGCGCTGTTCACCTGGGCGCAGTTTTCCGCGGCGATGGCCGCCGGCAACCCGGGCGCGGTGATGCCCTACGTCTGGGGCGGCGCGATTGGCGGCTTCGTGGTCGCGCTGGTGACGATCTTCAAGAAGACCTGGTCGCCGTACACCGCTCCCGTCTACGCGGTGCTGGAAGGCCTGTTCCTGGGCGCGGTGTCGGCGATGTTCGAGCTGCGCTTCCCCGGCATCGTGATGCAGGCCGTCGGCCTGACCTTCGGCACCCTGGCGGCGCTGCTGCTGGCCTACCGCAGCGGCCTGATCAAGGCGACCGAGAACTTCAAGCTCGGCGTGGTGGCCGCCACCGGCGGCATCGCCCTGCTCTACCTCGTCCAGCTGGGACTGGGCCTGTTCGGCTTCAAGGGCATGAGCTTCATCCACGACAGCAGCCTGATCGGAATCGCATTCTCCGGCTTCGTGGTCGTGATCGCGGCGCTGAACCTGGTGTTGGACTTCGACTTCATCGAGCAGGGCGTGGAACAGGGCGCGCCGAAGTACATGGAGTGGTACGCCGCGTTCGGCCTGCTGGTGACGCTGGTGTGGCTGTACCTGGAGCTGCTGCGGCTGCTCAGCAAGCTGCAATCGCGCAACTGACTCCGTCCTTCCCGGACATGAAAAAAGGGCACCGCGAGGTGCCCTTTTCCGTTGCGAGGCCGAGGCCGGCGCGCGATGGGTCGCTTACAGGCGCGAGGCAATCGCGTTGGCGAACGACATCGTGTTGCCTTCGCCGCCCAGGTCCGGGGTCAGCGAATCCTTGGCCTCCAAGGTGGCGACGATGGCGTCGCGCAGGCGGTTGGCCTGGTCCGGCTTGCCGAGGTGGTCCAGCATCTGCGCCGCGCCCAGCAGCAGCGCGCACGGGTTGGCCTTGCCCTGGCCGGCGATGTCCGGCGCGGTGCCGTGCACGGCCTCGAAGATCGCCGCGTCGGCGCCGATGTTGGCGCCCGGCGCCAGGCCGAGGCCGCCGACCAGGCCGGCGCACAAGTCGGAGATGATGTCGCCGAACAGGTTGGTGGTGACGATGATGTCGAACTGTTCCGGCTTCATCACCAGCTGCATGCAGGTGTTGTCCACGATCATCTCGTTGCACTCGATGTCGGGGTACTGCGCCGCCACTTCGCGCGCGGTCTTCAGGAACAGCCCGGAGGTGGACTTCAGGATGTTGGCCTTGTGCACCACGGTGACCTTCCTGCGGCCGGTCTTGCGGGCCAGGTCGAAGGCGTAGCGGACGATGCGCTCGGAGCCCTTGCGGGTCACCTTCTGGGTCAGCACCGCGGTCTCGCCGTCCTCGGACACGCTCTGGCCCTCGCCGATGTAGGCGCCCTCGGTGTTCTCGCGGACCGTGATCAGGTCCACGTTGCCGGGGAAGCGGGTCTTGGTGTTGGGGAAGCTGCGCGCCGGGCGTACGTTCGCGTACAGGTCGAAGCGCTTGCGCAGCTCGACGTTGATCGAGGAGAACCCGCCGCCCACCGGGGTGGTCAGCGGGGACTTCAGGGCGATCCGGTTGCGGCGGATCGAGTCCATGGTCGCCTCGGGCAGCAGGTCGCCGTGCTTCTCCAGCGCGACCATGCCGGCATCCGCGAATTCGTACGAAAGGCCCAGCTGCATCGCGTCGAGCACGTGCAGGGTGGCGTCCATGATTTCCGGGCCGATGCCGTCGCCGCGGATGACCGTGATCGTTGTCATTTTCCAGTTTCCAGACAGGCCGCCGCCACGCCGGGAAGCGTGGCGGCGAAGGGGGATGCGTAGCCCGTCATTATGGCAGATGCCATCCGGCGGCGTATGCCGGACGGGATTCAACCATGGTCGTGGGTGGCCGGCGCTTCGACCTCGCCCTGCTCCAGCCGGTCCAGGAAATCGACCGCCCGGCGCAGGTGCGGGATGACGATGGAGCCGCCCACCACCAGCCCGACCGAGAACGCCTCGAACATCTCTTCGCGGGTGACCCCGGCGTCCTTGCACTGGGCGACGTGGTAGCTGATGCAGTCGTCGCAGCGCAGCACCATCGAGGCGGTCAGCCCCATCAGCTCCTTGGTCTTCACGTCCAGCGCGCCGGCCTGGTAGGTCTGGGTGTCCAGCGCGAAGAAGCGCCGCACCACCTGGTTGGGCTCGTCCAGGATGCGCTTGTTCATGCGCTGGCGGAACTCGGTGAACTGCTTCACCCGGTCGTCGGCGCCGCTCATGCCGGCTTGCCTTCGAGCAGCGGTTCCAGCTTGCCCTCGCGGTGCAGCGCCATCATGTCGTCGTAGCCGCCGACGTGGACGTCGCCGACGAAGATCTGCGGCACGCTGGTGCGCTTGGTCAGCGCCACCATCTTCTCGCGCTCGGCCGGGTCGGTGTCGATGCGGACCTCGGTCCACTCGCGACCCTTGCTCTTGAGGAAATTCTTGGCCATCACGCAGTACGGGCAGACCGCAGTGCTGTAGATGGTGATGGCGGGGGTGCTGGCTTCGCTCACGAATTACTCCTGAACCGAAAGGCGGGATTCTGGTCGAATATGGGGACAGCGCGCTGGTTTTCCAGCCGCTCAAGCCCCATTCACGCCCCGCACCCGCCCAGCCCGCATCCTGTCCGCATGACTCTTCATCAGCGCCGCCTGCCCACCGCCCTGCTTGCCTGCCTGCTGGCCACCGGCACGGCCGCGGCCATCGCCCAGGACCGCGGCCTGCCCGACATCGGCTCTTCGGCCGGCAGCATGCTCTCGCCGGCCCGCCAGGCCGAATACGGCGCGATGGTGCTGGCGCAGCTGCGCCACGCCGGCTACGTGCTGGACGACCCGCTGCTGGACGGCTGGCTGGACGACGTCGGGCAGCGCCTGTCCGGCGCCAGCGACCGGCCGCAGCAGAGTTTCACCTTCTTCATGCTGCGCGACCGCCAGATCAACGCGTTCGCCACCCTCGGCGGCTACATCGGGATGAACGCCGGGCTGGTGCTGGCCGCCGACCGCGAGGACCAGGTGGCCGGCGTGCTGGCGCACGAAATCTCCCACGTCACCCAGCAGCATGTGCTGCGCGGCGCCGAGAAGGCCCAGCGCGAGAGTCTGCCGATCCTGCTGGCCACGCTCGGCGCGATCGTGGCCGCCCAGCAGGCCGGCGGCAATTCCAGCGGCGACGCCACCTCGGCCGCGCTGATGACCGGCCTGGGCGTGCTGCAGCAGCGCCAGATCAACTACACCCGCGACAACGAGGCCGAAGCCGATCGCATCGGCATCCGCACGCTGGCCCACGCCGGCTACGACCCGGAAGCGATGGCGGATTTCTTCCAGACCCTGCAGTCGGTGGTGCGGATGAACCAGGGCGACGAACGCGCCGCCGTGCCCGGCTACCTGCAGACCCACCCGCTGACCCTGTCGCGGATCAGCGAGGCGCGCGAGCGCGCGGCCAAGCTGGAGCCAACCCTGGCCAACACGGCCACGGCCGGGCCGAGCACCAACCCGCTGCTGCCGCCCGGCCTGCGCATCGCCACCGGTGCGCGCAGCCGCCAGGGCCAGGGCAATACCGGTGATTTCGACTGGGCGCGCGAGCGCCTGCGGGTGCTCAGCGCGCCCACGCCGGCGCAGGCGATCCGCGAATACCAGCAGATGCGCGCCAAGGCGCCGCTGGACGAGGCGCGCCGCTACGGGCTGGCGTTCGCCCACCAGCAGGCCGGGCAACATGCGCAGGCCCTGCAGGAACTGGCCCCGCTGGCGCAGGCGCGGCCGGATAACCTGTGGGTGCAGATCGCGCTGGGCGAGTCCGAGGCCCGCACCGGCCACGCCGGGGACGCCGACCGCCGCTTCGAAGCGCTGCTGGCGCGCATGCCCACCCACCGCGCGCTGGCGCTGGGCTATGCGCGGCTGCTGGGCGAGCGCAACACCCGTGAGGCCGGCATCCGTGCGGTCGCCGTGCTGCGGCCGCTGCTGGGCGGGGCCGGCAACGACCTGCCGTTCCAGCAGGCCTATGCGCGCGCCAACGAGATCGCCGGCGAGCCGGTGCGCGCCGGCGAGGCCTGGGCCGAGGCGGCCTACCTGTCCGGTCGCCCCGAGCAGGCGCTGGTCCAGCTCAACAACCTGAAGAAGCGCGACGACCTGGACTACTACGCCCGCGCCCGCATCGACGCGCGCATCGCCGCGATCACCCCGACCGTGCTGGAACTGCGCCGGCAGGGCGTGCGCGACGAGGAGGTACGCGGCGGACGGTTGGGATTCGGGGTCCGCGCCGGCAGGTGACGGAGTCACGAAACTGTCACCAAACCGTCGTGTAATGATGGCGCGCGCCCTCCCGCGGCGCGGCCATCGGACGACATGCAAAAGCACATCCTGATCGTCGAAGACGAGCCCGCCATCCGCGACATGCTGGCCTACGCCCTGCGCAAGGGCGACTACGCGCCGCTGCTGGCGGCCGACGCCCGCGAGGCGCAGGAACGCATCGCCGAGCGCGTGCCCGACCTGATCCTGCTGGACTGGATGCTGCCCGGCACCAGCGGGCTGGAGCTGGCGCGCCGGTGGCGCCGCGATGCGCTGACCCGCGACATCCCCATCATCATGCTGACCGCGCGCGGCGAGGAAAACGACCGCGTCGGCGGGCTGGAAGCCGGCGTCGACGACTACGTGGTCAAGCCGTTCTCGGCCCGCGAGCTGCTGGCGCGCATCCGCGCGGTGCTGCGGCGCTCGCGCGACGACGACGACGACGGCAGCGTGCAGGTCGGCGCGCTGCGCATCGACGGCGCCGCGCACCGGGTGTTCGCCGACCTGGACGGCAGCTCGCACCCGATCCAGATGGGCCCCACCGAATACCGCCTGCTGCACTTCTTCATGACCCACGCCGAGCGCGTGTATTCGCGCACCCAGCTGCTGGACCACGTCTGGGGCGGCAGCGTGTACGTGGAGGAACGCACCGTCGACGTGCACATCCGCCGACTGCGCAAGACCCTGGAGCCGCACCAGCTGGACGCGATGGTGCAGACCGTGCGCGGCGCCGGCTACCGGTTCTCCGCGGCGGTCTGAACCGGCATGGCCCACGCGCGGGCGATGCGGCGGCGCGGGACGCGGCGCTGCCCCGCGCCGCCCACCCTTCCGCCCCCCGGCAAGCAGGCTTGGGGGCAAACACGGATACTTGCCTGATGCCGCCCGAAGCCCGCCAAGCCTGGTTCCGCACGCTGGGACAACTCGCGCTGGTGCTGCTCGCCGGCTTGGCCCTGGGCCTGTTGCTGGGCCAGCCCTGGCCGGCACTGGCGATCACCGCGCTGGGCGTGGTGGCCTGGCACTACTGGCGGCTGCACCGGGTACTGCGGCGGCTGGCGGCGCGCCAGCGGCCGGCGCCCACCGCCGACGGCGGCGCCTGGAACGCACTGGACGCCCTGCTGTTCCGCGGCCAGACCGAGATGCGCGCGCGCAAGCGGCGGCTGCTGGAGATGCTGCGCGCCTACCGCGCGGTGGCCGCGGCGCTGCCCGACGCGGTGGTGCTGGTGGAACGCAACAGCCAGCGCGTGCTTTGGTTCAACGAGGCCGCCACGCCGCTGCTGGGCCTGCGCTACCCGCAGCACCACAACGCGCCGGTGGCGGACGCGCTGCAGCCGCTGCCGATGGCGCAGTGGCTGGCGGCGGGGCGCAACGCCGAGCCGATGGAGGACGTGGCCTCGCCCGTCGACCCCGGCCGCCGCCTGAGCCTGCGCCTGCTGCCCTATTCCGACGAGCTGTGGCTGCTGCTGGCGCGGGACGTGAGCAAGCTGCTGCGGCTGGAGCACATGCGCCGCGACTTCGTCGCCAACGTCTCGCACGAGCTGCGCACCCCGCTGACGGTGATCCACGGCTACCTGGAGATGCTGGACGCCGACGACAACCCGGAATGGGCAGCGCTGCTGGCGGAAATGCGCCGGCAGTCGCAGCGGATGACCCGGCTGGTCGAGGACCTGCTGACGCTCTCCCGGCTGGAAGCGCGCGACCAGCTGCCGGACGAGCACGTGGCGATGGCGCCGATGCTGGCCAGCCTGCGCCGCGAAGCCGAGGCGCTGAGCGGCGGCCGCCACCGCGTGCAGGTCGAGGACGTGGCGCAGGTGGACCTGCGCGGCGCCTCGAAGGAGCTGCACAGCGCCTTCGGCAACCTGGTCAGCAACGCGGTGCGCTATACCCCCGACGGCGGCGAGATCGCCATCCGCCTGGGCCGCGACGACGGTGGCGGCGTAGTGCTGGCGGTGCGCGATTCCGGCTACGGCATCCCGGCCGCGCACCTGCCGCGGCTGACCGAACGCTTCTACCGCGTGTCCACCAGCCGCTCGCGTGAATCCGGCGGCACCGGTCTTGGCCTTGCCATCGTCAAGCACGTACTGGGCCTGCACGAAGCGCAGCTGCGCATCGACAGCGACGTGGGCGCCGGCAGCACGTTTTCCTGCCACTTCGGCCCCGAGCGCGTGCTCGACCGCGGCCTCGACCACGACTCTTTGGCATCCTTCCCGACATGACCGCCGATTCCAACCTGCCCTCGCTGCACGACCCGTCGCTGTATGCCAACCGCGAACTGGGACAGCTCGACTTCAACTTCCGCGTGCTGGCGCAGGCGCAGGACCCGTCGGTGCCGCTGCTGGAACGGCTGCGCTACCTGTGCATCTCCTGCACCAACCTCGACGAGTTCTTCGAGATCCGCGGCGGCGCGGTGCGCCATGCGGTGGAGCTGAACCTGCCGGCGGGCATGGATGGGCTTGCGCCGGCGGTGCTGCTGGAGCGCATCCACGAGCGCGCGGCGGCGCTGGTGGACGCGCAGTACCGCTGCTTCTACGAGGAACTGCGCCCGGCGCTTGCCGAACAGGGCATCCGCCTGCTCCAGCGCGAGCAGTGGACGGCGGAACAGGCCGGCTGGCTGCGCGCGCATTTCCAGGAAGAGATCATGCCGGTGCTGTCTCCGCTCGGCCTGGACCCGGCGCATCCGTTCCCCAAGATCCTCAACAAATCGCTCAACGTGGTGGTGCAGCTGGAAGGCCGCGATGCCTTCGGCCGCGAAGGCCACCTCGCCATCGTGCGCGCGCCGCGCTCGCTGCCGCGGATCATCCGCCTGCCGGACGCCGACGGCGACGGCGACGCCTTC
Organism: Thermomonas sp. LB-4; assembly: GCF_036409385.1. Taxonomy (NCBI): domain Bacteria; kingdom Pseudomonadati; phylum Pseudomonadota; class Gammaproteobacteria; order Lysobacterales; family Lysobacteraceae; genus Thermomonas; species Thermomonas sp. LB-4. The sequence continues at coordinate 66,203 of NZ_JAXOFT010000010.1, forward strand.
CACGACTTCGTGTTCCTGAGCGAGGTGCTGTCCGCGTTCGTGCACGAGCTGTTCCCGGGCATGACGGTCAAGGGCGCGCACCAGTTCCGGGTGACCCGCAATTCCGAGCTGATCGTCGACGAAGACGACATGGACAACCTGGCGCTGGCCCTGCGCGACGAACTGCTGGGCCGCGGCTACCTGCGCGCCGTGCGGCTGGAGATCGACACCCGCTGCCCGCAGCCGGTGGTGGACACCCTGCTGGCCAACTTCGACCTCTCGGAAAGCGCGGTCTACAAGATCAACGGCCCGGTCAACCTCAACCGGGTGGTGCAGGTCTACGACATGGTGCAGCGGCCGGACCTCAAGTTCCGCCCGTTCCAGCCGCGCGTCCCGCGCGAGATGGACGCGATGTTCGAGCTGATCCGCCAGGGCGACGTGCTGCTGCACCATCCCTACGACGGGTTCACCCCGGTGCTGGAGCTGATCCGCCAGGCCGCCGAGGACCCGGACGTGCTGGCGATCAAGCAGACGCTGTACCGCACCGGCCGGGAATCGCCGATCGTCGAGCACCTGATCCAGGCCGCGCGCAACGGCAAGGACGTGACCGTGGTGGTGGAACTGCGCGCGCGCTTCGACGAGGAAGCCAACCTGCGCCTGGCCGACCGCCTGCAGGATGCCGGCGTGCAGGTGGTGTACGGGGTGGTGGGGTACAAGACCCACGCCAAGATGCTGCTGATCGTGCGCCGCGAGGGCAGCGCGCTGCGCCGCTACGTCCACCTGGGCACCGGCAACTACCACAGCGGCACCGCGCGCGCGTACACCGACTTCGGCCTGCTGACCGCGCATCCGGAAATCGGCAACGACGTGCACCTGATCTTCCAGCAACTGTCCGGGCTGGCCGCGCCGCTGAGCCTGTCGCGCCTGCTGCAGTCGCCATTCACCCTGCACCCGGGAGTGCTGGCGCGGATCGCGCGCGAGGCCGCGCATGCGCGCGCCGGCCGGCCGGGACGGATCGTGGCCAAGATGAACGCGCTCAACGAACCGGAAGTGGTGCGCGCGCTGTACGAGGCGTCGCAGGCCGGGGTGGAGATCGACCTGATCGTGCGCGGCGCCTGCGCGGTGCGGCCGGGCATCCCCGGGATTTCCGACAGCATCCGGGTGATCTCGGTGGTGGGCCGCTTCCTGGAGCACCACCGGATCTGGTGGTTCGGCAACAACGACGCACCGGAGCTGTTCTGCTCCTCGGCCGACTGGCTGGAGCGCAACCTGCTGCGGCGGGTGGAAACCGCCTTCCCGCTGCTGGACCCGGGCGTGGCCGCGCGGGTGCAGCGCGAAGGCCTGCTCAACTACCTGGCCGACAACCAGAACGCGTGGGAGCTGCGCGCCGACGGCCGCTACGAGCGCCGGATGCCTGCCGCGGGCGAGACGCCGTTCTCGGCCCAGCTGGCCCTCCTCGAGGCGCTGGACGCCTGACGGCGCCGGCCCCGCGGGCGATAATGCCGCATGCGCCTTCCCAGCCCTTCGACCGCATGAGTCCGCTTCCGCCCCGCGCTCCCACGCCGCTGCACGACGGCGACCTGGTGGCAGCGGTCGACCTCGGGTCCAACAGCTTCCACATCGTGGTGGCACAGCGCGTGCTGGGCCAGCTGCGGGTGGTCGACCGCCTGCGCGAGACCGTGCGCATGGGCGAAGGCCTGAACGCACTGGGCGGGCTGTCGCCGGAGGTGCGCGACCGCGCGCTGGCCTGCCTGGCGCGGTTCGGCCAGCGCATCGCCGAGATCCCGCCGCGCCAGGTGCGCGCGGTGGCCACCCATACCGTGCGCCAGCTGCGCGCGCCGGAATCGTTCCTGGCCCCGGCCGAGGCGGCGCTGGGCCACGCCATCGACGTGATCTCCGGCCGCGAGGAAGCGCGCCTGGTCTACCTGGGCGTGGCCCACGAGCAGCCGCCGCAGGAAGGCCAGAAGCGACTGGTCATCGACATCGGCGGCGGCTCCACCGAATGCATCATCGGCGAGGGCTTCACCCCGCTGGAGCGCGAAAGCCTGCAGGTCGGCTGCGTGGCCAGCACGCGCCGCTTCTTCGAGGGCAACAAACTCACCCGCAAGCGCTGGAACGCCGCGTTCACCGAAGTGTCGGCGCAGCTGCAGCAGTTCGCCGCCACCTATCGCCGGCTGGGCTGGGACGAAGCCATCGGCACCTCCGGCACCCACAAGGCGATCGGCGGCATCTGCGCGGCGATGAAGCTGACCAAGGGCGCGATCACCTTCGACGCACTGGTGCAGATCCGCGACCGCATCCTGCAGGCCGGCAGGATCGAGGACATCGACCTGCCCGGCCTGTCCGACGACCGCCGCCCGGTGATCGCCGGCGGCGTGCTGGTGCTGGAAGCGGTGTTCGCCGCACTGCGGCTGGAACGGCTGCAGGTGAGCAAGGCCGCACTGCGCGAAGGCGTGCTGTTCGACCTGCTGGGCCGCGGCGGCGCCGACGACCCGCGCGACGTGTCGGTGGCCGCGCTGATGCAGCGCTACGGCGTCGATGCCACCCAGGCCATGCGGGTGGAAACCACCGCACTGGCCCTGTTCGAGCAGGTGGCCGGCGACTGGGCGCTGAGCGCCGACGACCGCGCCATGCTCGCCCGCGCCGCCCGCCTGCATGAACTCGGGCTGGCGATCGCCCACAGCGGCTACCACACCCACGGCGCCTACGTACTGCAGAACTCCGACATCGCCGGCTTCTCGCAGCAGGGGCAGCGCTTCCTGGCCGCGCTGGTGCGCACGCACCGGCGCAGCGTGCCGAAGTCCGCGTTCGAGATGATTCCCGACCGGCTGCTGGCCAACGTCCGCCGCACCGCCGCGCTGCTGCGGCTGGCGGTGCTGCTGCACCGCTCGCGCGGCAGCGAGCAGCCGCAGGGCCTGCAGCTGCAGGCCGACGGCGACCGCTTGCTGTTGCAGCTGGACCGTCGCTGGCTGCAGGGCCGTCCGCTGCTACGGGCGGACCTGGAGGCGGAGCCGGAGGACATGCTGGGGCTGGGCATCCACCTGAAGCTCGCGCTCGACTGAGCCCGGCCAGCCGCCGCTGCACGGGCGCAGCCGGGCCAACAAAAAGGGTCGGCACATGGCCGGCCCTTCGCGTTTCCCCGCAGAACCCGCTTACTTCTCGACGAACGGCTTGCGCGGCAGCTTGGCCGGGCGCATCGCGGTGTTGTAGACGAACGAGGCGACGATCGCCGAGGCCTGCTTCAGGTCGTTGGCCACCGCGTGGTCCTGCACGTCCAGGTGGGTGTGGTGGACGTGGCTGAAGTAGTCCAGCTGGTCCTGCACGAACTGGAAGCCGGGGATGCCCACCGCGTCGAAGCTGACGTGGTCGGTGCTGCCGGTGTTGCGCTGGGTGACGATGGTGGCGCCGACGTCGTGCCACGGCTTCAGCCATTCCTCGAAGATCGGCGCGACGGCGAGGTTTTCCTGCGCGTAGACGCCGCGGATCTTGCCGCTGCCGTTGTCGAGGTTGAAGTAGGCGGAGATCCTGCCGTGGTCGGCGGTGCGGATCAGCTTGCCCTTGCTCTGGCGGAAGAACGCCGGCAGCGCCTTCTCGGCCGGGTCCTTGGGCTCCTCGAACTTGCCGAAGTGCTTGCCCACGTAGGCCTGCGAGCCGATCAGGCCCTGCTCCTCGCCGGTCCACAGGGCGACGCGGATGGTGCGGTTGGGCTTGGCGCCCACCGCCTTGAGGATGCGCATGGCCTCCATCATCACCGCCACGCCGGCGCCGTTGTCGTTGGCGCCCGAACCGGTATGCCAGGAATCCAGATGCGCGCCCAGCATCACCACTTCGTTCTTCGAAGGGCCGGTGCCCGGGATCTCGGCGATCGTGTTGTAGCCCGGCTGGTTGACGTCATCGAGGAAGCGGGCGTCCACGTTCAGGCGCAGCTTCACGGTTTCCTTGCGGTCCAGCGCGCGCATCACCGTGTTGTAGTGCTCCGCCATCATCACCAGCGCGGGCACGCCGACCGATTCGCCGGCCTTGCGCGAGCCGCCGCCCATCACGCGCACGATGCCGTCGTTCCAGCTGCTGATGGAGACGGTGGCGGCCACGCCTTCGTCGATCAGGTACTGGTTGATCAGCGGCGCCAGCTCCATGCGCGCGCGGAAGCGCGCCATCATTTCCGGATCGCTGTTGCGTTCCTGCGGCAGCGGATACGACAGCAGCTCTTCCAGGCTGTCGTGGTCGTGGCGGCTGAAGTCCGACTTCTCGTTCGGCTTGTACGGGCGCAGCGCATCGGTGAAGACGATCTTGCCCTTCAGCTTGCCCTTCCACTTCTCCAGGTCGGCCTTGGATTCGATCTTGGCGAAGATGGCCTCGCCCTCGACCGCGCCGTTGGTGCCCGGCGTCCATGCCTTCGGCAGCGCATGCAGCGGCATCGCGCGCGGGGACAGCATCTCCATGCTGGCGTCGGTGAACGCCCAGCCGCGGCCGATGTCGTCCACTGCCTCGTCATGGACATTGGCCAGGCCCCACTCGGTGAACTTCGAACGGGTCCACTGGTTGGCCTGCGCCATCGACGGCGAATTGGTCAGGCGGGGCCCGATCACATCGGTCAGGTGGTTCAGGGTCGCCATCACCTGCGAACGCTGGAAGGCTTCCTGGCGGATCTGCGAGGTCATGTCCAGGTCCACCTTTTCCTGCGCGTGCACGCTGCCCAGCCCGGCCACCAGCAGGGCGGCCGTCAACATCAATCGCTTCATCGTCATCCCCGGGGAACTGCGGCAAAGACCGGAGTCTAGCCAGCCCGCCGGCACCCGCACCCGGGCCTTTGGTCATGCTCGCCGCCGCTGCCCGTGACGGGGCGCACGTTCCGCGCCCCGCCCCGCATCAGCGCGCCCCGCCGTCCTCGCGGGCGGAGAGCTGGTACCAGTCGATCCGCCGGGTCGCCACCATGATCGCCGCCAGGATCGCGAACAGCAGCCCCGCGCCCAGTGCCAATGCGTTGTCCTCCGACAGCAGCAACCCGTACAGGGCGGCATACAGCGCGCCCAGCGTCACCGCGAAGCCGATCCCGCGCGCGGTGCTGCGCAGCACCGCGGCCAGGTAGAAGCCGATCAGGCCGATGCAGGCGGCGGCCGCCAGCAGGTAGGAGAGGCCGAAATCGAGGTGCTCGCTCAGGCTGAGCAGCAGCAGGAAGAAGATCGCGATGGCCATGCCCACCAGCAGGTACTGGATGGGATGCACGCGCACCCGCTTGATCAGCTCGAACATGAAGAAGCCGACGAAGGTCAGCAGCACGAACAGCAGGCCGTACTTGCTGGCGCGGTCCGCTTGCAGGTACGGGTTCACCGGGTCGATCAGCGCCACGCTGACCGCATCGCCCGGCGGCGCCCAAGGCATCGCCCCGGCCAGCGCCGGGCGCACGCCGTTGGCATCGCCCTGTTCCGGCGCCAGCACCGGCGACTGCAGGTAGCGGCGCTGCGCATTGCTCGCCACCGCGGCGATCTGCCAGCGCGCGCGGAAGCCATTCGCATCGATGTCGTGCTGCGGCGAGCGGCCCGCGAACTTCGGGCTGCGCCAGCGCGAGCGCAGGCGCAGGTCGTTGGCCTCCCCAAGCGGCAGCATCGCGAACGATTCGGTGCCGCGCAGCGACAGCCCGGCGTCCACCGACAGCCGCAGGCGCGCGCCGGCCGCCGGCACCGGCAGGCGCGCGTGCACGCCGGGGCCGTCGGCATGGCCGAGGCCTTGCGCCACCGCCACCGGCGCCCCATCGACACTGATGCGTGGCGTGCCGTGCAGCCCGCCGACATCGGCGATCCCCAGGCTCAGCCACGGCTGGCCGATGCGGCGCTGCACGCCTTCGGCCGCTGCCGGCACCGCGGCGTCGAAGCGCGCCAGCGCGCGCCCGTCCCACTGGTACACACGCACCTCGTGCAGGCCGCGCCGGCGTACATCCGGCTTGAGTTCGCCGTCGATCGACAGTGCTTCCGGGAAGAACGTCCACTGCCCGCTCCTGCGTCGCAGCGTACGGCGTTCGCTGCCGTTCTCGTCGCTGCTGACTTCGACCACGCGCTCCTCGTAGGGCACCACCAGCACCGGCCCGGCAAGGGTCTGCCGCGCGCCGTAGCTGGCGCCGATATCGCGCACCGCTTGCTCCCGGTATTGCTGGCGCTCATGGATGGTGCCGCGGATCAGCTGCAGGGGAATGAGGATGGCCAGGGTCAGCAGCACCACCATCCCCGCCTTGAATGCCAGGCGCATCGTCTTGCTCCATCGGAAGATTGCGACAGCCTGGCGCGGCGGTTCGAGGCGACGATGGCGCGCCGATGAGGCGGGCGTGAAGCGCGGATGCACACCGCGCCCGCAAGCGCCCACCGCAGGGGCACGAACGCTTTCTCCGGAACACGCGAAGAGCATCGCGCCCCTGCGGTGCTCCTACAGATCGCGCGGGGAAGCGAGATACAACGGGGGCCGCCTGCCAGTAGGAGCACGGAACGGGCGCGAACGCTCTCTCGCAATCACGTCGAACGCGTGGCGTCCTTCAGTTGCGCCTATGGCGATGCGAGCGGCAGCAGGACGGTCGCGAGCGCCCCGCCGCCTTCGCGGTTCTCCAGCACCACCCGCCCGCCATGGAGCTTGGCGATCTCGGCGACGAAGTTCAGGCCCAGGCCATTGCCGCGGGCGCTGCCGTCCGGACGCGGCAGCGAGTAGAAGCGCTCGAACACCCGTTCCAGCGCGAAGCCGGGGATGCCGGGGCCGCGGTCGCCGACCTCGATGCGCAAGCCATCGCGCTGCGCCCGCAAGCGCACCTCCACCGCGGCGCCGGCCGGCGAGAAATCGATGGCGTTGTCGATCAGGTTGGCCAGCAGCTGGCGCAGCAGGAACGCATCGCCGCTGACCTGCGGCAGCGCACCGTCCGCCTGCAGGCGCACCGCCACGCCGCGCGCCTGCGCGCGCGACGCCGCATCGTCCAGCGCCTCGCCCGCCAGCGCGGCCAGGTCCAGCGGCAGCGGCGCGTCCAGTCCTTCGCGGTGCTCCAGCGCAGCCAGCGCCAGCAGCCGGTCCACCATCGCCGCCATGCGCCGGCCCTGCGCATCGATGCTGGCGACGAAGCGGGCGCGGTCGGCCTCCGGCAGCGGCCGTTCCAGCAGTTCGGCCGCACCGCGGATCGCCGCCAGCGGGCTCTTGAGTTCGTGGGTCAACGCGTGCACGTAGCGCTCGACGTACTGCTTGCCTTCCAGCTGCCGGCGCATGCTTTCCAGCGCGCGGCCCAGGTCGGCGAATTCGCCGGCGGCGTCGGGGAGCGTCGCGCGTTCGCCGCGCGCCACCGCGTCGGCATAGCGGCGCAGCGCGGCCAGCTGGCGCGACAGCCACCACGCCGCCAGCCCACCCACCAGCAGCGCGCTGCCCAGCAGCACCCAGCCCCAGCGCAGGATGGTGTTCTGGCTGCGCTCGATGAACGGCTGGATGCTGCGGTTGGGCTTGGACACGGTGAGCACGCCGGCGACGCTGCCGGCCGCATCGAAGATCGGCGCGGCCACGTACATCACCGTGCTGGCTTCGTCGTCCGGATCGTCGCGGGTGGAGCGCGCGCCGTACTGACCGCGCAGGGTGCGGTAGACGTCGTTCCAGCGCGAGTTGTCGCGGCCCAGCTCGCGCCCGGCGGAATCGAACACCACGATCCCGCGCGCGTCGGTGATGGTGACCCGATAGCTGGCGCGGCGCTTGGCCTGCCCCCAGATGTCGGCGTCCAGTTCGCGCCCGGTCATCGCCCGCACCCGCGCCGCAAAGCGGCCGTCGGCGATCCGCCCGGCCAGCAGGTCGTCGCTGGCCAGCTCCGCCAGCAGGTTGGCGGTGTCGGCCAGGGTGTCCTCCATCGCCTGGCGCACGCCGGGCTTGACCTGCTGCACGAACACGTTGCCCAGCAGCAGCGCCGCCAGCGCGACGATCACGAAATAGCCCAGCAGCACGCGCAGCGCGATCTTCACCGTCGCTCAGTCCACGTCGATGGAATAGCCCAGTCCGCGATGGGTGCGGATCGGGTCGCGCGCGGGATCGAGCTGGCGCAGCTTGGCGCGCAGCGTCTTCACGTGGGTGTCGACGGTGCGCTCGCCGGATTCCAGCGCGTCCGCCCATACCCGGTCCAGCAGCTGCGCACGGGCAAGGATGGCGCCGGGACGGCGCAGCAATTCGGCCAGCAGCGCGTGCTCATAGCGGGTCAATTCCAGCCAGTGGCCGGCGTAGCGGATGCGGTGGGCCTCGCTGTCAATCTCGAAACGGCCGCGCTGGCGGGCCTGCCCGCCCTCGTGCCGGCGCAGGCGCGCGCGCACCCGCGCCACCAGTTCGCGCGGCGAGAAGGGCTTGGCCATGTAGTCGTCCGCGCCCAGCTCCAGCCCCAGCACGCGGTCGATCTCGTCGCTGCGCGCGGTCAGGAAGATCACCGGCAGCGCGTGGCGTTCGCGCAGCCGGCGGCAGATCTCGAAACCGCTGGCATCGGGCAGGCCGACGTCGAGGATGACCAGGTCGATCCCGCCCTGCGCCAGCCGCGGCAGCACCTGTCCGCCCAGCAGCACGTGCTCGGCGGCGAAGCCTTCGGCGCGCAGCGCGTACAGCACCGTCTCGGCGATGGCGGCCTCGTCTTCGGCCAGCAGGATGGTGGGCATGCCGGCATCGTAACCGGGCGTGCGCCGCGGTTTGGGGGGCCAATGTGAAGTGGGTGCGACAATGCGCGCATGAATTACCGCCACGCCTTCCATGCCGGCAACCACGCCGATGTCCTCAAGCACGTGGTGCTGCTGGCGCTGTGCGAGGCGCTGACCGCCAAGCCGTCGCCCTGTTTCGCGCTGGACACCCACGCCGGCCGCGGGCTGTACAAGCTGGACGGCGAAGCCGCGCAGGCCACCGGCGAAGCGCAGGACGGCATCGCCCGGCTGCAGGCCGAGGCCCCGCGCGACCCGGCGATCCAACGCTACCTGACGGCGGTGCGTGCCTGCCGCACCCAGCACGGCGGCGCGGCCTATCCGGGCTCGCCGTGGTTGCTGGGCCATGCGCTGCGCGAGATCGACCGCATCGCCGCCTGCGAGCTTCACCCGGAAGAAGCCGCAGTGCTGAAGCAGCATTTCGCCGCCGATCCGCGCATCGCCGTTCACGCCCGCGACGGCTACGCCGCGCTCAAGGCGCTGCTGCCGCCAAGGCATGGCGCACGGAAATTCGCCCGCGGGCTGGTGCTGATCGATCCGCCGTTCGAGGCGCAGCTGGCCGAATTCGACCTCGCGCTGGCCGCGCTGGCCGACGGCCTGGCGCGGTGGCCGCAGGGCATGTTCGCGCTGTGGTACCCGATCAAGCAGGGCCGCGCGCTGCATCCGTTCCGCCGCGCCGCCGCCAGGCTGCCGGCGAAGTCGGCGCTGCTGCTGGAGCTGCTGGTGCGCCCGGACGACTCGCCGCTGCGGCTGAACGGCAGCGGCATGCTGATCCTCAATGCCCCGTGGCAGTTCGACGCCGACATGTGGCCCACCCTGGACGCCCTGCGCCGGGCGCTGGGCGAACCCGGCGCCAGCGCGCGGGTGGAGTGGGTGCGCGAACCGGCGTGAGGGCTGCGACGGCGCCGTCGCGCGCCGTTGCACCCGGGCATGCGAGACTTCCGCCCCTGCCCCGACTGAATCAGCCCATGGCTTCCAGCTTCTTCGCGCTGTTCGACGACATCGCCACCCTGCTCGACGACATTTCGGTGATGGCCAAGGTCGCCACCAAGAAGACCGCTGGCGTGCTGGGCGACGACCTGGCGCTGAACGCGCAGCAGGTCACCGGCATCCGCGCCGAGCGCGAGCTGCCGGTGGTTTGGGCGGTGGCCAAGGGCTCGCTGGTCAACAAGGCGATCCTGGTGCCGGCGGCGCTGGCGATCGCGGCGCTGGAGGCGTGGCTGAAATCGCGCGGCATCGGCATCCCGCTGATCCTGCCGCTGCTGATGCTGGGCGGCGCCTACCTCTGCTACGAGGGCGTGGAGAAGCTCGCGCACAAGTTCCTGCACAAGGGCGATGACGCCGAACACCGCGACATGCTGGTGCAGGCGGTGGCCGACCCGTCGATGGACATGGTGGCGTTCGAGCGCGACAAGATCCGCGGCGCCGTCCGCACCGACTTCATCCTGTCCGCCGAGATCATCGTCATCACCCTGGGCACGGTGGCCACCCAGCCGTTCGCCAAGCAGCTGGGGGTGCTGGTGGTGATCGCCCTGCTGATGACCGTCGGCGTGTACGGACTGGTCGGCGGCATCGTCAAGCTGGACGACCTGGGACTGCGCCTGACCCGGGCTGGCGCCGGCAGCGCCAGCATGGCGCTGGGCCGGGCCATCCTGGCCTTCGCCCCGAAGCTGATGCGGTTCCTGTCGGTGGCCGGCACCGCCGCGATGTTCCTGGTCGGCGGCGGCATCCTGGTCCACGGCATCCCGCTGCTGCACCATTGGGCCCAAGCCGCGCACGCGCTGCCGCCGGGCTGGCTGTGGGAAAACCTGTTCAATGCCGCCTGCGGCGTGGTCGCCGGGGCACTGGTGCTGGGCGCCGTCAAGGCCGTGGCCGGCCTGCGTGGCCGCGGCTCGCCCGCCGCCGGCTGAGGCTCATCCGCCAGACACGCGCCGTTCATTTTTTTAACGCCTCCCACGCGAAGATGCCGGAATGGCCGCCCGCAACCGCATGCCCCCGTGGCACGAAAACGTCCGCCTCGCCAACGGGCGGGACATCCTGATCCGCCCGATCCGGCCGGAAGACGCCGGGCCGATGCAGGCCGCGTTCAGCCTGCTGGAGCCGGACGAGATCCGCCAGCGTTTCCTGCACCCGATGAAGGAACTGAGCGCGCAGCAGGCAGAGCGGCTGGCCCGCCCGGACCCGCGCCGCGACTTCGCGCTGGTGGCCGCTGAACCGCTGCCGCCTGGCGAGGCACTGGTCGGCGCGGTGGCGCGCATCTCGATCGACGACAACGGCAGCGACGCCCAGTTCGCCATCCTGGTCAGCCACTACGTCAACGGCATGGGCCTGGGCCGCCACCTGATGCGCCGGCTGGTGCGCTGGGCCAAGGGCCGCAAGGTGCGCCGGGTGTACGGCGACGTGCTGGAAAGCAACCTGCCGATGCAGGCGCTGGCCACCTCGCTGGGCTTCCGCCAGGAGGCGACCGGCGAACCCGGGCTGGTGCGGGTGGTGCTGGATATTCCGCCACCGAAGCCGAAGATCGTCCCGCCCCCCATGCCCCTGCCGACCGGCTGAGCATGCATCGGGCAGACGGGTCTGGATGTTCGACCCGGTAGAATCGGCCTCCAATCCCATCGACAACGCGCTGGCGCACGGCGTCCGGCGCGGGCGCGTTTTCCATGCCTGATCTGCAGCTGCAAGCCCCCGTTCCCCTGCCGCGTCCCGGCCAGCAGCGCGCCTGGTGGCGCGCGCCGGCGTCCGGCACAGCCCTGGCCGCCGCCGCGCTGGCCGCGGCGCAGCGCTTCGATGGCCCGCTGCTGCTGGTGGCGCGCGACAACCACGCCGCGCACCAGCTGGAGGCCGACCTGCGCACCCTCACCGGCGGCGATCCCGCGCTGCCGGTACTGGGCTTCCCCGACTGGGAAACGCTGCCCTTCGACCGCTTCAGCCCGCACCCGGAAATCGTCAGCCAGCGCCTGGCCACGCTGGCACGCCTGCCGGAACTCAAGCGCGGCCTGGTGATCGTGCCGGCCGCCACCCTGATGCAGCGGCTGGCCCCGCGCGCGCACGTGCTGGGCAACCGCTTCAGCGTGCGGCTGGGCCAGCGCATGGACATGGACGCGGAGAAGCGGCGGCTGGAATCGGCCGGCTACCGCAACGTGCCGCAGGTGTTCGACCCCGGCGACTTCGCGGTGCGCGGCGGCCTGCTGGACGTGTACCCGATGGGCGCCGACGCGCCGTTCCGGGTGGAGTTGCTGGACGATACGATCGACAGCATCCGCGCCTTCGACCCTGAGTCGCAGCGCTCGCTGGAAAGGATCGAGGCCATCGAGCTGCTGCCGGGCCGCGAAGTGCCGATGGACGATGCCCACGTGCAGCGCGCGCTGGAGGCACTGCGCGAACGTTTCGACATCGACACCCGGCGCAGCGCGCTGGTGCAGGACCTGAAGGCCGGGCTGGCGCCGGCCGGGGTGGAGTACTACCTGCCGCTGTTCTTCGCCGCGCCGCGCGGCGCCACCGCCAGCACCGAGACCCTGTTCGACTACCTCGGCGCCAACGCACTGCCGCTGGTCTGCGACGGCGCGCTGGAGGCCGCCGAGCACGCGTGGAAGCAGATCGGCGAGCGCTACGAGCAGCTGCGCCACGACATCGAACGCCCGCTGCTGCCACCGGCCGAGCTGTGGCTGTCGCCCGATGCGCTGCGCGAAACCCTGAACCGCTTCGAGCGCATCGAGGTCTGCGGGGCGCAGCATCCGCGCCACGACGACGCCCAGCCGCTGCCGGTGCAGCCGGCCCCCACCTTGCCGCTGACCGCGAAGGACCAGCCCGCCGGGCAGGCGCTGCGCGATTTCCTGTCGCACTACCCCGGCCGCGTGCTGGTGGCGGCGGATTCGCCGGGGCGGCGCGAGGCGCTGCTGGAGGTGCTGCAGGCGGCGGGATTGCAGCCCGAAGTGCTGGCAGACTGGTCGGCTTTTGCGGGAGCCACCCAAGGCGCGATGGGCCTTGCCGCCGGGCGCGGTGGGCAGACCGACCAAGCGAGTATCGGGGAGCGCCTCGGGCTGCCTGCCGCGCCCGGCGGCAAGGCCGGCCCGCAGCCGTTCGCAATCGCCGTCGCCCCCTTCGACGATGGCTTCGCGCTGGATGCGCCGGCGCTATGCGTGCTCACCGAACGCCAGCTGTTCCCCGAACGCGCCAGCCAGCCGCGCCGTCGCAAGCGCGCGGGACGCGAGCCGGAAGCGATCATCCGCGACCTCGGCGAGCTGACCCTGGGCGCGCCGATCGTGCATGAGGACCACGGCGTGGGCCGCTACCGCGGGCTGGTGGCGATGGACGTGGGCGGCATGCCCGGCGAGTTCCTCGACATCGAATACGCCAAGGGCGACCGGCTGTACGTGCCGGTGGCCCAACTGGACCGCATCAGCCGCTATTCCGGCGCCAACCCCGACACCGCGCCGCTGCACAACCTCGGCGGCGAGCAGTGGGCGAAGGCGAAGAAGAAGGCCGCCGACAAGGTCCGCGACGTCGCCGCCGAACTGCTGGAGATCCAGGCCAAGCGGCAGGCGCGGCAAGGCCTGGCCATCGACGTGGACCGCGCGATGTACGAGCCGTTCGCGGCGGGCTTCCCGTTCGAGGAAACCCCCGACCAGCACGCCGCCATCGAAGCGGTGCTGCGCGACCTGGCCTCCTCGCAGCCGATGGACCGGGTGGTCTGCGGCGATGTCGGCTTCGGCAAGACCGAGGTGGCGGTGCGCGCCGCCTTCGCCGCAGCCAGCGCCGGCAAGCAGGTGGCGATCCTGGTGCCCACCACCCTGCTGGCCGAGCAGCATTACCAGAACCTGCGCGACCGCTTCGCCGACTGGCCGCTGCGGGTGGAGGTGCTGTCGCGCTTCAAGAGCAAGAAGGAAATCGAAGCGGAACTGCAGAAGCTGGCCGAAGGCAAGCTCGACGTGATCGTCGGCACCCACCGCCTGCTGCAGCCGGACGTGAAGTTCAACGACCTGGGCCTGGTCATCGTCGACGAGGAACAGCGCTTCGGCGTGCGCCAGAAGGAGGCGCTGAAGAAGCTGCGCGCCAACGTGCACCTGCTGACGCTGACCGCCACCCCGATCCCGCGCACGCTCAACATGGCGATGAGCGGCCTGCGCGACCTCTCCATCATCGCCACCCCGCCGGCCAACCGGCTGGCGGTGCAGACCTTCGTCCACGTCTGGGACGACGCGCTGCTGCGCGAGGCCTTCCAGCGGGAACTGGCGCGCGGCGGCCAGGTGTATTTCCTGCACAACGACGTGGAGAGCATCGGCCGCATGCACGACCAACTGCAGGCGCTGGTGCCGGACGCGCGCATCGGCATCGCCCACGGGCAGATGCACGAGCGCGAGCTGGAGCGGGTGATGCTGGACTTCCACAAGCAGCGCACCAACGTGCTGCTGTGCTCCACCATCATCGAATCCGGCATCGACATCCCCAATGCCAACACCATCCTGATCAACCGCGCCGACAAGTTCGGCCTGGCCCAGCTGCACCAGCTGCGCGGCCGCGTGGGCCGCAGCCACCATCGCGCCTATGCCTACCTGCTGGTGCCGGACGGCCGCAGCATCACCGCGGACGCGAAGAAGCGGCTGGAGGCGATCAGCTCGATGGACGAACTGGGCGCCGGCTTCACCCTGGCTACCCACGACCTGGAGATCCGCGGCGCCGGCGAACTGCTGGGCGAGGACCAGAGCGGGCAGATGGCCGAGGTCGGCTTCAGCCTGTACACCGAGCTGTTGGAACGCGCGGTCAAGTCGATCAAGCAGGGCCGGATCCCCGACGTGGACGACACCGACCGCTTCGGCGCCGACGTGGACCTGCACGTGCCGGCGCTGATCCCCGACGACTACCTGCCCGATCCGCACGCGCGGCTGACCCTGTACAAGCGCATCAGCGCCGCGCGCGACTTTGATGCACTGCGCGAGCTGCAGGTGGAGATGATCGACCGCTTCGGCCTGCTGCCGGATGCCGCCAAGCACCTGTTCGCCACCGCCGAGTTGAAGCTGGATGCGACCCGGCTCGGCATCCGCAAGCTCGACCTGGGCGGCAGCGGCGGGCGCATGCAGTTCGTGGAGAAACCCGCGGTGGACCCGATGGCGGTGATCCGGCTGATCCAGGGCCAGCCCAGGCACTACCGCATGGACGGCCCGGACAAGCTGCGCATCACCCTGGAGCTGCCCGACGCGGCCACGCGCTTCAGCGCCGCGCGCGGCCTGCTGACGGCGCTGCAGCCGGGATAGCGTGCCATCCGCGGCAACGGTCCGGACCAAGCCGCGCGCGAACGGGGGCCAGCCCTGCGGGCGGCCTATGATGGGCGGATGCAACGACGCCTTTCCGCCCCCATCGCCGCGCTGGCCTGCCTGCTGCTGGCAGCCTGCGCGACCCGCCCGCCCACCGCCACCGACACCGCGACCTTCATCGTGGTGCGCCACGCGGAAAAGGTCGATGCCAGCCGCGACCCCGACCTGAGCGCAGCCGGCCAGGCCCGCGCCCGCGCGCTGGCGGCGCGGCTAGGCGCGCTGCCGCTGGCGGCGGCCTACGCCACCGAGTTCAAGCGCACCGGGCAGACCGTTTCGCCCACCGCGCAGGCACGCGGGCTGGCGATCACGGCCTATGCCGCCGGCGAACCGGCTGCCGCCCTTGCCGTCCGCCTGCGCGCCGCGCACCCGCGCGGCACGGTACTGGTGGCCGGCCACAGCAATACCGTGCCCGACATCGTCGCCGCGCTCTGCCGCTGCGCCGTCGCACCCATGCCGGACCACGAGTACGACCGCCTCAGCACCATCCGCATCGGCGCCGATGGCCAGCCGCGCCTGCTGGTGGAACGCTATGGCGCAGCCAATCCGCCTCCGGCCACCACCCCGTGATCAGCACAGCCCCGCAATGGCAGGGCGACAGCGCCGCGCTGCGCGAACTGCAGGCAAGCCTGGCGGAGGAGGTGGAGCTGCGCGACCGCTTCCCGCAGCCGTTGCGCAGCATCGCCGGTTTCGCGGTGGGCAGCGGGGACGACGGTGCCACCGTGCGCGCCGTCGCAGTGCTGATGGATGCAGAGACGCTGGCCGTGCTCGACCATCGGACGGTGCGCCGACCGGCTTCGATGCCGGCACTTCCCGGCCTGCGCAGCTTCCGCGAACTGCCCGCCCTGCTGGACGCGCTGGCGATGCTGCGGCGCGCCCCGGACCTGGCCTTCATCAACGGCCACGGCTTCGCCCATCCGCAGCGGCTTGGCATCGCCGCGCATTTCGGCGTGGCCAGCGGCCTGCCCAGCATCGGCGTGGCCACCAGCACGCTTGTCGGCGAAGCCCGGATGGCGCTGCACGAGATGCGCGGCGCGTTTACTCCGCTGCGCGACGGCCCCAAGCAGATCGGCTGGCTGCTGCGAAGCCGGGCGGACTGCGCGCCCCTGGTGGTCTCGCCCGGCCACCGGGTAGCGATGGCAGCAGCACCCGAACTGGTGATGCGCTTCACCACCAGCCACCGACTGCCGGAACCGCTGCGGCTGGCCGAAACCCCGGCCCCACGGATGGCGTGACGCGCGGCCATGGCCGCAACGGTGGAAGCGCCGGGCACGCCGCCTCCACCGAAGAAGTGCTATATCCCGCACTGACCCCACTGCAGCGAGCCCGCCATGCGCCGTATCGCCAGCCTCCTTGCCATCGCCCTGCTCGGCGGCTGCGTCGGCGCAGTGCCCAGCCCCCAGCCGCCTGCCGGCGAGGACAGCCCCATGCACGACCACGCCCCGCAGACCGTGACCCTGGGCGTGGGCGAACGCGCCATCCTGATGGACGGCAGCCAGTTGACCTACCTGCGCCTGGTCAACGACTCGCGCTGCCCGCCGGACGTACGCTGCGTCTGGGCCGGGGATGCCGAAGTCCGGCTGCGTTGGCAGCCCGACGACAGCAGCGGCAGCGAATTCTCTCTGCACACCAGCCCGCTGCGCGGCCAGGGCCAGACCGAGGCAACCGTGGGCGGCCTGCACATCGCGCTGCAGTCGCTGGAACGCGGCATCGCCCCGAAGGCAAGCCTGCTGGTCACCGCCACCAATCCCTGACCGCTCATCCGTCCAGCGGGCTGCGCACACCGCGCCCGCCCCGGTTCAACACGTGGGTGTAGATCTGGGTGGTGGCCACGTCCTTGTGCCCCAGCAGCTCCTGGATGGTGCGGATGTCGTAGCCGGCCTCCAGCAAGTGGGTGGCAAACGAGTGGCGCAGGGTGTGCGCACTGAGCAGCTTGTCGATCCCCGCCTGCGCCCGCGCCTGCTTCAGGGCACGCGCCAGCACCGCATCGTCGACGTGGTGGCGATGGATCCCGCCGCTGCGCGGGTCCACCGAGCGCCGATCCGCCGCGAACACGAACTGCCATCCGAACTCGCGCCCCGCCTGCGGATACTTGCGCGACAACGCATCGGGCAGCGGGGTTTCGCCGAAGCCTTCGGCGAGATCCTGGCGATGCAGCACCCGTGCGCGCGCGATTTCACGCTGAAGCGGCCCCTCCAGCGCCCGCGGCAGCATCGTATGGCGGTCCTTGCCGCCCTTGCCATTGCGGATGAGGATCTCATTGCGGGCAAAATCCACGTCCTTGACCCGCAGCCGCAGGCACTCCATCAACCGCATGCCGGTGCCATACAGCAGGCTTGCCATCAGCCAGGTACGCCCCTCCATCATCGAAAGAAGCCGCCGCACCTCTTCCATCGACAGCACCGTGGGCAGCCGCCGCGGCCGCTTGGCCCGCAGCACCGAGGCCATCCATGGCAAATCCACCCGCAGCACATCGCGGTACAGGAACATCAGCGCCGACAGCGCCTGATTCTGGGTGCTGGCCGCCACGTTGCGCTCCGTCGCCAACCGACTGAGGAACGCCTCCACCTCGGCACCCCCCAACTCACGAGGATGCCTGCGCCCATTCGCCAGAATGAACCGACGGATCCACCCCAGATACGCCTGCTCCGTGCGGAGACTGTAGTGTCTTGCGCGGATCCTGCGGCGAACAGCTTCCATCAAGCTGACTTTCCCCTCCTCGCCCTGCCCCGGTGCTACACCTCGTTTTTCAGGTATCTGCCCCATTACGCCCCCGGATCCGCCGCATATCCAGGATGGTTCAGCATCCACCGCACCGCCGCATAGCAGATAAGGGATTGTTTTCATGTAGGAAGTCGCCTTGACCCGCCTACCTCAACCGCGCAACATCCCGTCCTATACCCCGCTTTTGGGGTCTACTCAGGTGTTAGAGGGCAATGACTTCTTGTGGCACGCGATCAAATGCGTGTCAGTCAGCCACTTGCTGATCTTCTTGTCGTAGACCGCTTTGTCGCCGGAGCGGTGCATGTAGTTGTTGTACGTGTACCGTTGCCCGCAGTAAGGGCAGGGGCCTCGCCCGCCAGTTCCATTCGGCTGTGCCATTGCTTGCCCTCTAACAATTCGCTCAACCCGACGCCGCTTCGGGTTCGCGGTGAAATCACGCGCAGTCGGCGGCGCGGGTTAGCTCAGGTGTTAGGCCGCTAAGAGCAATGCTTCCGCAGCTGCGCCCGGCAGCTCGCAGGCGCAACTCGCCAACCGGCTCTTCCGTCGGCTTCCTGGCGCTCTGCTCCAACCTCGTTCAACGGCTCGTGCTTGCCTCAACGTCGCCGGGCGCACGTGGCCTCTCGCGGCAGCAGACACGCAAGCACTCTCGTCCGCTGCAGCGTTTCCTCGCAGCTCTCTCGCTGTGCGCTCGTGCGACTCGGCTGTCGGACGGCACAGGCAACTGCGTGCAACCGCTTGCCTTGCGCTCGCGCGCCCGCCTGTCCCGGTCTTCTGCTACTTTGCGCCCTAACAAGTCATTCAAGCCGACGCCGCTTCGCGGCGCGGCTTAACTCAGGTGTTAGGGCGCATGCCCGCGTGACTTGTCAAATGCGCGGTTTCGCTCTGGTGTCTTTGCATGTTCCGGGCAGTAGTGCATCGTTCGGCCCAGTGTTCCGGTGAACCAGTCCCACCCATGCTTGTCCGCGGCTTCAATGCTCGCTCGCCTGTTGCACAGGTCGCATTTGATAATGTGCCGTCGGTTCAGATCGCTGTGTTCAACAACCGCCATGTCCTCTCTCTCCGTGCAATGCGCCCTAACAATTCGTCCAAGCCGACGCCGTTCCGGCGCGGCTTAACTCAGGCGTTAGGCAGCACAGAGCGACCATTTCATGTCCGCGAGCACCCCCCCCATAACTCTTCGCCTCATGACCGAGCGCGACCTGCCGATGCTCCATGATTGGCTCAACCGGCCGCACATCGTTGAGTGGTGGGGTGGTGACGAAGAGCGACCGACTCTTGATGAAGTGCTGGAACACTACCTGCCCAGAGCGATGGCGGAAGAGTCCGTAACACCGTACATCGCAATGCTGGGCGAGGAACCGATCGGCTATGCTCAGTCGTACGTCGCGCTCGGAAGCGGTGATGGCTGGTGGGAAGATGAAACTGATCCAGGAGTGCGAGGAATAGACCAGTCTCTGGCTGACCCGACACAGTTGAACAAAGGCCTAGGAACAAGGCTTGTCCGCGCTCTCGTTGAACTACTGTTCTCGGACCCCACCGTGACGAAGATTCAGACCGACCCGACTCCGAACAACCATCGA
This sequence comes from Thermomonas sp. LB-4, assembly GCF_036409385.1. Taxonomy (NCBI): domain Bacteria; kingdom Pseudomonadati; phylum Pseudomonadota; class Gammaproteobacteria; order Lysobacterales; family Lysobacteraceae; genus Thermomonas; species Thermomonas sp. LB-4. Next base: position 85,475 of record NZ_JAXOFT010000010.1, read on the forward strand.
GCCATACGCTGCTATGAGAAGGCAGGATTCGTGCGGGAGAAGATCATCACCACGCCTGACGGGCCGGCGGTTTACATGGTTCAAACACGACAAGCCTTCGAGAGAAAGCGCGGTGTTGCCTAACAACTCATTCAAGCCGACGCCGCTTCGCGGCGCGGCTTAATTCAGCAACTGTCTTGTGA
>NZ_JAXOFT010000011.1:0-75721 GCF_036409385.1 Thermomonas sp. LB-4
TATTGAAGTCTTGTGCCGGAGCAGTCCTCAGCGCGCTGTTCTGGCGGTTGCTGCGCACCGTATTGAAGTCTTGTGCCGGAGCAGTCCTCAGCGCGCTGTTCTGGCGGTTGCTGCGAACCGTGTTGAAGTCTTGTGCCGGAGCAGTCCTCAGCGCGCTGTTCTGGCGGTTGCTGCGAACCGTGTTGAAGTCTTGTGCCGGCGGCGCGTTGCTGGGGGCTGCGTTGGTTGCGGCCGGAGGTGCCGCTTGCTGAGGACTGGCAGGTCGTGCGAATACGTTGGTGAAACTGGCTAGCAGCAGGATGGCCAGAAGTCGTGAGCTGTGCATGGTCGTGCCTCGCAAAGATGAAGGGAGACTTGCATTGCCGGCGCATCAGAGGATGCGGGAGGGGGCAGCTGCGACTTTATTACTGCGGCGACAGGCATGTGCAACCGTTCGTCTGCCTGATGGGCCGCTGTTCAGCTGGCGTTACTGCGTGGCGGCGCGATAATGTTGCAGAACCCTTCAGGAGCGTGGCGATGCAGGCCGACAAGACCATCGCCCTGTTGTTTGCACTGCTGTTGACCGGCGCGGCGGCACTGCTGGGTTGGCGGGCGCTGCATGCCCGCCCGATGCCATCGGCGATGGAAGGAGCTGCCATGGAAACGCAACATTTGCAGGACATCTATTTCGGCATGGGCTGCTTCTGGGGCGCGGAAAAACGCCTGCGCGCGGTGCCGGGCGTGGCCGATGTCGAGGTGGGCTACGCCGGCGGCGACGCCCCGAAAGTGAACTACGAGGACGTGCTGCGCGAGGAGCGCCTGATCCGCGTCGGCCGCAGCCAGGCCCGCAACCACGCCGAAGTGGTGCGGGTGCGCTACGACCCCAAGCGCCTCGACCTGATGACCCTGCTTGCGGCGTTCTGGGAGAACCACGACCCCACCCAGGTGGGCGGGCAGGGCAACGACATCGGCAGCAATTACCGCAGCGCGATCTATTTCACCAGCCAGGCGCAGAAGACGCTGGCCGAGCAGAGCCGCGACATCTACCAGAAGAACCTGGCGCGCGCGGGCTACGGCCGGATCACCACCGAGATACTGCCGCTGCGCCACTACAACCGCGCGGAGGAGTCGCATCAGGACTACCTCGAGAAAAACCCGGACGGCTACTGCGGGCTTGGCGGCACCGGGGTGAAGTTCGGGCTCGACGCCGAGGTCGCCTCGATTCCGCCACTGGACGGCGGCACCCTGCGCGCCGACCGCCAGCTGGTGGTCTACGACGCAGAGGACTGCCCGTACTGCGAGAAGTTCGAGGCCGAGGTCCTGACGGACTGGAACGCGGAGGTGCCGTTCGCCAAGACGCGGTCGCAGAAGGCGCCCACGGGCTGGACGCTGGCCGGGCCGCTGCTGGGCACGCCGACCATCGTGCTGTTCCAGCAGGGCAAGGAGGTCGCGCGCTTCACCGGCTACACCGGCGACCCGAAGAAGTTCTGGCAGTGGCTGGGCTTCCACCTGCTCAGCCCCGAACAGCAGCGCATCGCCTTCGAATCGGGCACCGAGCTGCCGGGCACCGGGGCGCACCTCTATGAGTCCCGCCCCGGCACCTATTTCGACCCGGTCAGCGGCGCGGCGCTGTTCCGCAGCGACGCCAAGTTCGACAGCGCCTGCGGATGGCCCAGCTTCTTCGAGCCGATGGCGGGAGCGCTGGAATTCCTGCAGGACGACAGCCACGGCATGCGCCGCATCGAGGTGCGCAGCACCAGCTCCGGCATCCACCTCGGCCACGTCTTCGACGACGGTCCGCCGCCGACCGGCAAGCGCTATTGCATCAACGGCAACGTGCTGAAATTCCTTCCCGATCCGCCCAAGGCATGACCCCCTTGGAAGATTCCGCTCCCCAGTCCGACCTGCGCGTTTCCATCGTGCAGGGCGAGACCCGCTGGCACGATCCTGCCGGCAACCGCGACTACTACGCAGGGCTGATCGCGCCGCTGCACGGCATCACCGACCTGGTGGTGCTGCCGGAAACTTTCACCAGCGGGTTCTCCAACGATGCCGTGGCCGCGGCCGAGGACATGCGGGGCGCCACCGTGGACTGGCTGCTGGAACAGGCCGACCGGCTGGATGCGGCAGTGACCGGCAGCGTGCAGCTGCGCGACGGCGAGGGTGTCTACAACCGCATGCTGTTCGCCGCGCCCGGCGGCGGGCTGGCCCATTACGACAAGCGCCACCTGTTCTCGTTCGCCAACGAGCACCAGCGCTACGCCGCCGGCGACCGCCGGGTGATCGTGGAATGGAAGGGTTGGCACATCCTGCTGCAGGTCTGCTACGACCTCCGCTTCCCGGTGTTTGCGCGCAACCGCTTCGACGCCGCACGCCCGGGCCTGCCGGACTACGACCTGGCGCTGTACGTCGCCAACTGGCCATCGGTGCGCAGTCATGCGTGGAAGACGTTGCTGCGCGCGCGCGCGATCGAGAACGTCAGCTACGTGGTCGGCGTCAACCGGGTCGGCACCGACGGCAACGGCCTGCACTACAGCGGCGACAGCGTGGTGGTCGACTTCCTCGGCCAGCCAGTCAGCGAGTGCATGGATACCGAAGTGGTGGTCACCACCACCTTGCAGGCGGCGGAACTGCAGGCGCATCGCCAGCGCTTCCCGGCGCTGCGCGACGCGGACGCCTTCAACCTCGAGGCATGACCGGGGTCATGGCGGCGGCATCGGCGCCGGCGGACAATGCCGGCATGCACGGACATGGCGAGTACAAGATGCCGGGCGGCAAGCTGGTCGTGGCCGACGTGGCCATCGCCGGCGGCAAGCTCGCGCAGGTGGCGTTGAGCGGGGATTTCTTCCTGGAGCCGGACGAGGCGCTGGACGCGATCAACGCGGCGCTGGCCGGGCAGTCCGCGGACGCGGATGCGACGGCGCTGGCCGCGGCCGTGCAGGCGGCGCTGCCCTCGCAGGTGCGGATGTACGGCATCAGCGCGGACGCGGTTGCGGTCGCGGTGCGGCGCGCCATCGACGCGGCGGAGGCGGCATGAGCGCCTGGCGTGCGTTCGACTGGCAGCTGGTCCACGCTGGGCCGCAATCGCCTGCGCTGCACATGGCGCTGGACGAGGTGCTCACCGACGAGGTGGCGGCCGGACGCCGCCCGCCGACGCTGCGCGTGTGGGAATGGGCGTCGCCGGCGGTGGTGATCGGGCGCTTCCAGTCGCTGCGCAACGAAGTCGATGCCGAGGGCGCGGCGCGCCACGGCATCGAGGTGGTGCGCAGGATCACCGGCGGCGGCGCGATGTTCATCGAGCCGGGCAACACCATCACCTATTCGCTGTCGGCGCCGCAGTCGCTGGTGGCGGGGATGTCGTTCGAGCAGTCCTACGCGTTCATGGACGCGTGGGTGCTGGAGGCGCTGCGCACGCTGGGCATCGAGGCCTGGTACCAGCCGCTCAACGACATCGCTTCGAAGGCCGGCAAGATCGCCGGCGCCGCGCAGATGCGCCGCGGCAAGGCGGTGCTGCACCACGTGACCATGGCCTACGACATCGATGCCGACAAGATGCTGCAGGTGCTGCGGATCGGCCGCGAGAAGCTGTCCGACAAGGCCACCCAGAGCGCCAACAAGCGGGTGGATCCGCTGCGCAGCCAGACCGGGCTGGCGCGCGCCGAGGTGATCGCGCGGATGATCGATACCTTCCGCGAAACGCACGGCCTGTCCGACGACAGCGTCCGCCCCGACGAGCTTGCGCGGGCCGAGGCGCTGGCGCTGGAGAAGTTCGCCACGCCGGCATGGACGGCCGTGGTGCCGTGAAATGACGGCGGGCTTACGTCCGCCGCACTAGCATGGGTGTCCCGTTCCCCGTTCCCTTCAGGAGTTCCCGCATGGCCAGCGTCACCCTCAAAGGCAATTCCGTCCGCGTCGGCGGCCAGCTTCCCCAGGTCGGCGATCAGGCGCCCGCGTTCCGCCTGGTTGGCGTCGATCTTTCCGACCGCGCGCTGGCGGATTTCGCCGGCAAGCGCAAGATCCTCAACATCTTCCCCAGCGTCGATACCGGCGTGTGCGCCGCCTCGGTGCGCCACTTCAACCAGGACGCCGCCGGCCTCGCCAATACCGCGGTGCTGTGCATCTCCGCGGACCTGCCCTTCGCGCAGCAGCGCTTCTGCGGCGCCGAGGGCCTGGACAATGTCACCATGCTCTCGACCATGCGCGGGCGCGAGTTCCTCCGCGACTATGGCGTGGCGCTGGAAGACGGCCCGCTGGCGGGCGTGGCGGCGCGCGCGGTGGTGGTGCTGGATGCGCACGACAAGGTGCTCCACACCCAGCTGGTGCCGGAAATCACCGAAGAGCCGGACTACGCCGCCGCCCTCGCTGCGCTGGGTTGACGGCAGCGCGCCCCCTGGGGCGGGCGCGTTTCCCTGACGGTTCCCATCGCTGGCGTCCCTGTTGCAGGGACGCCAGTTCCGTTTGGAGCGCGCGCGGAGCTTGCGGCCGGCTTATCCGGCCATGCGCCCGAACTTGCCGCTGTTGAAGTCGGCGATCGCCTGGATGATCTCCTGCTGGCTGTTCATCACGAACGGGCCGTGACCCACCACCGGCTCGTCGATCGGCTCGCCCGCCAGCAGCAACAGCTTCGCCGCGCCGCTGGTCTCGATCTCCACCCCGCTGCCGGCGGTGGAGAGGGTGGCCATCTGCGAGGCGCGGACGATGGCCTCGCCGTTCACCTGCACCGTGCCATCCAGCACCACCAGCAGGGTGGTCCAGCCTTCCGGCTGCGGCAGCGACAGTCGCTGGCCCGCAGCCAGCCGCAGGTCCCAGACGTTCATGGGGGTAAAGGTGCGGGCCGGTCCCCGCTGGCCGGCGTACTCGCCCGCGATCAACCGTAGCGTCCCGGCGCCTTCCGGCAGGACGATCGCCGGGATCTGTGCGTCCAGGATGCCCTGGTAGCCGGGCGCGGCCATCTTGTCCTTGGCCGGCAGGTTGACCCACAGCTGCACCATCTCGAACGGGCCACCGCTGGCGGCGTACGCCTGCGAGTGGAATTCCTCGTGCAGGATGCCGCCCGCGGCGGTCATCCACTGCACGTCGCCCTTGCCGATGATGCCGCCGTTGCCGGTGGAATCGCGGTGTTCCACCTCGCCTTCGTAGACGATGGTGACGGTCTCGAATCCACGGTGCGGGTGCTGGCCGACGCCGCGCCGTTCCGTGGTCGGCTCGAACCGGAAGGGTGCGGCGTAATCCAGCATCAGGAACGGGCTGCGCTCGGCCACGCCGGGGCCGCTGTAGCCGAACATGCCGTGCACGGGGAACCCGTTGCCGACCCAGTGACGGCTGGGGGCGCCTGCGACTTCGAGAACCTTCTTCATGGCCTTGCTCCAATGCGGGCCGGCGCGATGCCGGTTGCCTTGGCCGCCATGATGGATTGCGTGCAAATACGGTTCAATCCGTCTGGAAATGACAAATTGTTCTGTTTTTGCTCATTTTTCGGCCTACTTGCCGAAACTGATCTCCAGCGAGGCGTGGAATGGGGCTTTCGGAGGTGCCACCAGCGTCTTGTCGCGCACGTAGCGCTGCAGGCAGATCGCCAGCGGCGAGCCGCCTTGCCGCCAGGTTTGCTGGACCCGCCCCTGCGCATCCAGCTGCATCACCACTACGAAGGGGGTGACGTCGCCGCGCAGGTCGAAGCGGTTGCATTCGGCCACGCCGGCATCCAACAGCGCTGCCTGCGCCGCCAGCAGTTCCGCCTTGGCCAGGCCGGTCACCGCGGCCTCGTCGGCATCGGCCAGGCGCTTGGCTTCGCTATAGTCCATGGCTGTGGCGGTTGCTGCCTGCGGGTCGGCAAGCAGTAGCAGGATCGACAAGATCGCGTACATGGGGGGCTCCGTTCGGAGTGCCGAGCTTACCGCGCCGCTGGCTTGGTGCCGGTGCCCGGTGCATGCGCCATGATTGCCAACACGGTCACGCAGCTTCGATGCGAAAGCGGGTAGAACTATGTCATGGGGTTTGGGGTGTCGATGAAACCGGGAATCCAGCGGGTTGCGGCCTTGTTGCTGTGCATGCTGTCGCCGCTGGCGATGGCGCAAGAGCGGATGGACGACGTGCTGGGCGATTTCCAAGCGCATGGCTATCCGTCGGTATCGGCAGCCATCACCCGCCTGCAGGCGGTGGACGACGTTCCGGGCAGGGACGCGCCGCTGGCTCGTCGCGCGAGCTACCACGGTGCGCTGCTGGAGCTGTCCAGGCTCGGCCAGCATCCGCAGGTGCGTCGCGCCAGCGAGGTCGAGCTGAAGCGGATGGCCGACGAGGAAAACTGCGTGCGCTGCCGGTTCGATCTGGCGTTGGCGGCGTTCTACGAGGGTGGCGCGGCCAAGTCTTCCAGAGCGGCCGCCGTGGCCCGCCTGCGCGAAGCGGAGGCCCTCCAGCGGCAATTGGGTTCGCAGGAGACGATGCGGAAACTGCTGTTGGCGCAGGCCGCACTGGGCAAGTGGCAGGACGACTACAACGAGGCCATCCTGCTGCTGGTGCGTGCCAGTGAGCTGGCGAAGAAAGACGGCGACGCGGCGGCACAGGTGGAATACCTGGGCGGAATGGCGGCGCTGAACGCGGATCGCGGCGACCCCAAGCGGGCCATCGACCTTAGCAACGAAGCCTTCAGGATGGCGGAGGAAATCGGCTATCTGGCCCAGCGTCCCACCATCCTGCTGGACCTCGGCCATGCCTATTCGCTCACAGGCCAGCGCCCGAAGCAGCGTGCAGCGCTGGAGAAGGCATTGGCGCTGGTCGGCGACGACCCGGATCTGCTTAGCGACAGGATCATCATCCTGAACAATCTGGCCGACTTCTGGCTGTCCCAGCCGAACGGCTACCCGAGGACGCTGGAATACGCGCGGAAGGCGCTGGCGCTGGCGCGGCAGGCGGGCAGGGAGCGCGAATCCATCGCGCCGCTGGCCAATATCGGCATCGCGATGGCCGGGCTGGGACAGGTGGACCAGGGCGTGGCTACGCTGCGCGAATCCATCGAGCTTTCGAAGAAGGGCGCCATCGAGGTCTTTACGCTGGGCATCACCCAGGAGCTGGTGCGCGTGCTGCGCGAGGCCAGGCGTTATGAAGAAGCGCTGGATGCCCTGCAAACCGTGACCGACCTGCAGGAGAAGCGCGCGATGCAGGCGCGCGAAACCGCGGTGCTGGACCTGCAGGAAAAATATGCCGCGCAGCGCAAGTCGGACGAGATCGAACGCCTTGCCGCGCAGAACCGGCTCAAGCAAACCCAGTTGGAGGCGGAGAGCTGGAAGCAGCGGCTGTGGCTAGCCTTGGCCGGGCTGCTGGCATTGGGGGGATTGATGCTGTGGCAGTCGATCAGGCGCGCCCGCAAGGCCAACCAGGCGCTGGCAAGCGCCAACCAGACGCTGGCATTGCAGTCGTCGACGGACGCGTTGACCGGGGCGTTCAATCGTCGGCATACCCAGGCCTTGCTGGAGCGGCTGCAGGCGCAGATGGCGCAGGTGCCGCAAGGGCAGGGCTTCGGGCTGATCCTGCTGGATATCGACCTGTTCAAGCGGATCAACGATACCCGCGGCCATGCGGCGGGGGATGCGGTACTGGTGGAGACCGTGCGGCGTCTGCGTGGGGCCCTGCGGCAGAACGACGTGGTGGCGCGCTGGGGAGGCGAGGAGTTTGTGCTGGTCCTGCCCGGCACGCCCACCAGCGTGCTGCCGACCGTGGTCGGAAAAGTGCTGGTCGCGCTCGGCAGCGCGCCCTACGAGGTAGATGGGCAGGCGATGGTGGTGACCGCATCGATGGGCGCCATCGGCTTCCCGGCGGTGCCGGGGCAGACCTGGTCGGCCGCCCTGGGCCTGGCGGACTCTGCGCTGTATCTGGCCAAGGCCAGTGGCCGCAATCAGGCGGTTTGCATCGCGCGGATCGACGTCGAGGCCACCAGCAGTGAAGTGGACCTGAACCTGCTGCAGAACAGCGGCAAGGCTGAGTGCCTGGTCATCCCCGGCCCCTCGCCCGCGGTTGTGCAACCGGGACCCCCTCCAGGCTGAAGGTGCAGGGTCACCGGCATGGACGCGCAAGCGGCTGCGGCACCTGAATGACGAAGGGCGCCCTGGGGTGCCCTTCGTCCTTTTCATCCTGCTGGCACCGGATCAGCGGTTGCCGCTGCGGGGGCCACGGTTGCCACCACCGGGCTTGCCTCCGCCGGGCCTGCCGCCGGCCGGACGCGGGCCGCGCGGGCCGGCATTGCCGCCGGGACGTCCGCCACCACCGGGACGACCGCCGCCGCCGGGCCTGCCGCCGCGCGGCTGCTGCGGCGCGCCGTAGGGGTTGAAGCCGCCGCCGTGGGCGTGGTCCGACGGGAAGTGCGGGGCATTGCCCGGATGGCCGTAAGGCTTGGGCGCGCGCTGCGGACGCGCATCGCCGGCGCCGGGGCCGCCTTCGCGGCGCGGACCGCGCTCACCGAACGGCTTGGGCCCGCGGGCGTCGCCGCCGAAACCGGCACCCGGTCCGCGCGGCTTGCCGCCGCCCGGGCGGCCTGCGCCGCCGCTGCGCTCGCCATAGGGCTTGTCGCCGAACTTCTTCGGACCGCGCTGGCCGGGGTTGCGGTGGCCGGACGGGCCGGTGTCCACGCCGTCCGGCACGAACCAGGTGCGCATCGCCGCCGGGTTGTCGCCGCGCTGCTCGCCGGGCTTCATGCGCTGGCCCGGCTGGCGCGGGCCTTTCACCTTCAGGCGCTTGTCGCGCTGCTGGGCGGCCATCTCGCCGGTCACGGTGAGGCCACCGGGCTTGCGGGGGGCGCCGCGACGGCCGCGGTCCTCGCGGAAGGCGTCGAAGCGACGCAGCTCGCGGCCTTCATCGGCGGTGGTGTGGCCGCCCACGTAGCCGTGGTTGCGCGCGTTGCCGGCGACCACGGTCTTGCCGGCCTTGCGCTGGCCCAGCACCGGCATCAGCGTCAGCGCGGACGGAGTGCCGTCCTCCAGCCCGACCGCCTTGCGCAGCGCCTCGACCTCGGCCTGCGGCAGCTCCTGCGACTGCCCGCGCAGCAGCGGCTGCGGCAGGCGCACCTGGCCGTAGCGGATGCGCTTGAGGCGGCTGACCTGGCAGCCCTGCGATTCCCACAGCCGGCGCACTTCGCGGTTGCGGCCCTCCTTCAGCAGCACCCGGAACCAGTCGTGGCTGCTTTCCTGCGGGGCGTTGGCGCCGGTCACGCGTTCGATCTCGTCGAACTTGGCCGGGCCGTCCTCCAGCGCCACGCCGCGGGCCAGCCGGTCGACCAGCTTGTCGGACACGGTGTCCTCGCCTTCCGGCGCGCGCACGCGGCAGACGTATTCGCGTTCGACTTCGTGCGAGGGGTGCATCATCGCGTTGGCCAGCTCGCCGTCGGTGGTGAGCAGCAGCAGACCGGTGGTGTTGATGTCCAGGCGACCCACCGCGATCCAGCGCGCGCCCTTCAGCGAGGGCAGGGCGTCGAAGATGGTCGGGCGGCCCTCGGGATCTTCGCGGGTGGTCACTTCGCCTTCCGGCTTGTTGTACATCAGCACGCGCGGCGGGTCGGTCAGCGCGCTGGCAACGAAGGTGCGGCCGTCGATCTCGATCTTGTCGCCGCCGGTGATGCTCATGCCGGTCTGCGCCACCTCGCCGTTGACCTTGACCAGGCCGTCGGCGATGCGCTGTTCCAGCGCGCGGCGCGAGCCCAGGCCGGCCTGCGCCAGCACCTTGTGCAGGCGTTCGCTGATGCGGGTCGCTTCGGCGGCGGGGGCGGCTTCGCGCTTCAGGCTCAGCGGACGGCGGGTGTTGTCGTTGTTATTGCTCATCTTTCTGCTCCGACGATGCGGCGGCCGCCTCGTCTCCATGGGGTTCTTCGTTGTGGGAAATGCTGTCAGCGGAAATGGTGTCAGGGACCATTTCCTCGGCTTGCTGCTGGATGGCGTCGTTTCCGTCGGAAATGGTCCCTGACACCATTTCTCCGACCGGGATGGCCGGTGCGAACGGCAGCTGCGGTTCCAGCTCGCCGATCTCCTTCAGTTCCGACAGCGGCGGCAGTTCGTCCAGCCGCTTCAGTCCGAAGTAATCCAGGAAGGTCTTGGTGGTGGCCAGCAGTTCGGGCTTGCCGGGCACGTCGCGATGGCCGACCACGCGGATCCACTCGCGTTCTTCCAGCGCCTTGATGATGCTGCTGTTCACGGTGACGCCGCGGATCTGCTCGATTTCGCCGCGGGTGATCGGCTGGCGGTAGGCGATCAGCGCCAGCGTCTCCAGGGTGGCACGGGTGTACTTGGTCTGCCGCTCGGACCACAGCCGCGCCACCCAGGGATGCACATCGGCCTTGACCTGGAAGCGCCAGCCCGAGGCCACCTCGACCAGTTCCACGCCGCGCGTCTCGCAGGCAGCCTGCAGTTCGGCCAGCGCGGTTTCCACGCTGCCTTCCGGCGCCGGCTCGTCCAGCGGGAACAGGCCCTTGAGCTGGACCAGCGTCAGCGGCTGGTGCGACGCCAGCAGCGCGGCTTCGACGATGCGGGTGACGAGGGCTTGGTCGATCTCGGTCATGCGTTCGGCTCGGTTGCGTCATCGAACTCGCTGGACAGCGTGTCCAGCGCGGGCGCGTCTTCGCCCGAGGTCAGCGACTTCACGTAGATCGGCGCCAGCGGCTGACGTTCGCCTTGGCGAACGTCTTCAGGCTCGCCCTGCACGATGTCGATCAGCTGTTCCTTGGCGAGGGTGAGCAGGCCGAGGAAGGTGACCACCACGCCCAGCTTGCCTTCCTCGACGGTGAACAGCGATTCGAAGCGGTGGAAGGCGCCACCGGCCAGCCGCTCCAGCAGTTCGCCCATGCGCTGGCGCACGCTCAGCGCGTCGCGTTTGATTGCGTGCTGGGTGTACAGCTCGGCGCGCTTGAACACGTCGTGCAGGGCCAGCAGCATTTCCTTCAGCTCGACCGGGGGCGGCAGCCGCACGGCGGCGCGGTCGGGCACGTGGGCCATGGCCACGCTGGTGTCGCGGTCCTGCCGCGGCAGCGTGTCCAGGTCCTCGGCGGCCTTCTTGTAGCGCTCGTACTCCTGCAGGCGGCGGACCAGGTCGGCGCGCGGATCGTCCTCGATACCTTCCTCGGTGGGGGGCCGTGGCAGCAGCATGCGCGACTTGATCTCGGCCAGGATCGCGGCCATCACCAGGTATTCGGCGGCCAGTTCGAAGCGCATCTCGTGCATGGCCTGGATGTAGTCCACGTACTGCCGGGTGATCTCGGCGACGGGGATGTCGAGGATGTCCAGGTTCTGCCGGCGGATCAGGTACAGCAGCAGGTCCAGCGGGCCTTCGAAGGCGTCGAGGATGACTTCCAGCGCGTCCGGCGGGATGTAGAGGTCCTTCGGGATCTCCACCACCGGCTGTCCAAGCACCATCGCCAGCGGCATTTCCTGCTGCTGCGGCGCGGCCTGCTGATCGGGGCGCATGCTCGGATTGTGGGCGGGGGCATCGGCCGCCGGGCCGCTGCTGGATTCGGATGTCATCTGGTTTGCGGCCCCCTCCGGGCCACAGCATGTGTCGATGGCCGTACCGGCCGGGTCACCTTGCGCCTGCAGCGGCCCGCCACCGTGCGCCTGCACCCGTCGGAGGGCGTCATCGGAACGGGTGGCGGGAGGCCGGATCGGCGGGCGCGGGGCGACGTGTGGGCGCCGGACGGCCGCGCGGGCCGCGGGATCGGGCCTTGCACGATCGGTCAAGGGTACGGGCTGCCGCCGCGGCTGTCCACTGGCCGCCCCTACAATGGCGACAACGGTTCATGGAGGGCGGACGGGATGTGGTACGTGATCGAAGGGTATGACGGACAGGATGTGCTGGCGCAGCGGCAGGCCACGCGTCCGGAGCATCTGGCGCGGCTGCACGCGCTGCGCGACGAGGGGCGGCTGCTGCTGGCCGGTCCGTGCCCGGCCATCGACGCCGAGGATCCGGGCCCGGCGGGCTTCTCCGGCAGCCTGGTGGTGGCCCGGTTCGACTCGCTGGAGGCCGCCCGCGCCTGGGCCGACGCCGATCCTTATTGTGCCGCCGGCGTGTACGCGCGGGTGATCGTGCGCCCGTTCCGCAAGGTGCTGCCGTGAGCGGCGGCTGGAGCGAGGCGGACATCCCGCGGCTGAACCCGGCGCGGGTCGAGCGCATCCGTGACCTGCTGACGCAGGCGCTGTCGCCGCTGTCGCTGGAAGTCAGCGACGACAGCCACAAGCATGCCGGCCACGCCGGCGCCCGCGGCGGGCAGGGCCATTTCGGCGTCGACATCGTCAGCGCGGCCTTCGCCGGCAAGCTGCCGCTGGCCCGGCACCGGCTGGTCTACGCCGCCCTGGGCGAGATGATGCAGACCGACATCCATGCGTTGGCGATCCGCGCGCGAACTCCCGACGAGGCCGCATAGCGCCGCTATACTCCTTCGTCGGCATCCGGTTGCCGTAGAGTTTCCCTTAGATAAAACAATGGTTTAGGGGATCGATTCAGTCCAAATTTCCAGCGGCGCGGATGCGCGCCGCCAAGGGTCCACCGACGCGCATGCGCCTGTCCACGATCAAGCTGTCCGGCTTCAAGTCCTTCGTCGATCCGACCACGCTGCACCTGCCGACCAACATGACCGGCATCGTCGGTCCGAACGGCTGCGGCAAGTCCAACATCATCGACGCGATCCGCTGGGTGATGGGCGAGAGCGCGGCCAGCCGCCTGCGCGGCGACTCGCTGACCGACGTGATCTTCTCCGGCAGCAGCGCGCGCAAGCCGGTATCGCAGGCCAGCGTCGAGCTGATCTTCGACAACAGCGACCACACCATCACCGGCGAGTACGCCGCGTTCAACGAAATCTCGGTCAAGCGCACGGTCAGCCGCGACGGCCAGAGCGGCTACTACCTCAATGGCGGCAAGTGCCGCCGCCGCGACATCACCGACCTGTTCCTCGGCACCGGCCTGGGCCCGCGCAGCTACTCGATCATCGAGCAGGGCATGATCTCGCAGGTCATCGAGGCCAAGCCCGAGGAGTTGCGCGTCTACCTGGAGGAAGCCGCCGGCATCTCCAAGTACAAGGAGCGCCGCAAGGAAACCGAGACCCGCATCCGCCACACCCGCGAGAACCTGGACCGCCTCAACGACCTGCGCGAGGAAGTCGGCAAGCAACTGCAGCACCTGGCGCGGCAGGCCAAGCAGGCCGAGCAGTACACCGCCATCCAGGCCGAGCGCAGGGTCAAGGACGCCGAATGGAAGGCGCTGGAGTTCCGCGCGCTGGACGCCCGCCTGCAGGGCCTGCGCGAGCAGCTGGCGCGCGAGGAAACCCGGCTCGAGCAGTTGATCGCCGAGCAGCGCCACGCCGAAAGCGAGCTGGAAGCCGGGCGCGAGCGGCGCGAAACCGCCAGCGACGCGCTCAACACCGCGCAGGCCGCGGTCTACCAGGTTGGCAGCACGCTGGCGCGGGTGGAACAGCAGATCGCCCACCAGCGCGAGCTGTCGGTGCGCCTGCAGCGCGCCCGCGACGAAGCGCAGGCGGCATTGGCCGAACTGGGCAGCCATATCAGCGGCGATCAGCAGAAGCTCGACGTGCTGCGCGAGGCGCTGGCCGAAGCCGAGCCCCGGCTCGAGCTGCTGCAGGAAGAAGACCTGCTGCGGCAGGACGCGCTGCGCGACGCCGAGGCGCGGCTGGCCGACTGGCAGCAGCGCTGGGACGCGCACAGCCGCGAGCAGGCCGAGGCCGCGCGCGCCGGCGACGTCGAACGCACCCGCATCGAACACCTGGACCGGCAGATCCTCGACGCCGATCGCCGCCGCCAGCAGTTGCGCGAGGAGCGCGCCGGGCTGGATCTCGACACCCTCACCGACGCCTTCGAACAGCTGCAGCTCCAGCATGAGACGCAGAAGGAGTCGCTGGAGTCGCTGACCTTTGATGTCGAGACCCGCAAGCAGGCCACCGCCGAGGTGCAGGAGCGCCAGCGCGCCGCGCAGGCGGAACTGGCCGAGCTGCGCAAGCAGGCGCAGGCCGCCCGCGGCCGGCTTTCTTCGCTGGAAACGCTGCAGGCCGCCGCGCTGGGGCAGGAGAAGGGTGCGGCGAAACACTGGCTGGAAACCCACGGCCTGAACGACGCCGCCCGCGTGGGCGAGCGGCTGCAGGTGGACGCCGGCTGGGAGAACGCGGTCGAGGCGGCGCTGGGCCAGCTGATCGAAGCGGTCATCGTCGACGCGCCGGAGCAGCTGGTCGATGCCTTGGCCGAGCTCGGAGAGGGCCGGCTGGCGCTGGTCGCCGGCGCGACCGATGACGCCACGTATCCGGCCACCTCGCTGGCGGCGAAAGTGCAGGGCCCGCGCGCGATCCGCCGCCTGCTGGCGCGGCTGCACGCCGCCGACACGCTGGCCGAGGCGCACGCACTGCAGGCCTCGCTGGGCGAGGGCGACTCGGTCATCACCCGCGGCGGCGAGCGGCTGGGCGACGGCTGGGTGCGCATCGCGCGTTCCGGCGCGGCCAAGCAGGGCGCGCTGCTGCGCGAGAAGGAAATCCAGTCGCTGCGCGCCGAAATCGAACAGCACCAGCAGCGCGAACGCGAGCTGGATGCCGCGCTGGTCCAGCTGCGCGATGCGCACCTGGCGGCCGAGCAGCAGCGCGAGGACGCGCAGCGCCAGCTGTACATGGCGCATCGCAACGTATCGGAGCTCGCCGGCCAGCTGCAGAGCCAGCAGGGCCGGCTGGAGAACGCGCGCAACCGCATCGCCCGCATCGACGCCGAGCTGGCGCAGCTGGACGAGGGGTTGGAGGCCAACAAGGAACAGGCTGCCGAAGCGCGCATCCGCATCGAGGACGCGCTGGGCCGGATGGGCAATCTGGAATCCACCCGGCAGACCCTGGACAACGAGCGCCGTTATCTCACCGACAAACGCGAGGCGGCCCGCAGCGCTGCCCGCGAGGCGCGCGACGCCGCGCACGCACTGGCGCTGACGCTGGAATCGCAGCGCGTGCAGGCGGTGGCGCTGGCGCAGGCGCTGGAACGCATGGGCGGGCAGCGCGGGCAGCTGGATTCGCGTCTCGGCGACCTGGCCGCGCAGATGGCCGAAGGCGATGCGCCCGTGCAGGCGCTTGAAGCCGAGCGGCAGGCCGCGCTGGAGGAGCGTGTGCGCGCCGATCGCGCGCTGGCGCAGGCGCGCTCGACGCTGGAAGGCATCGATGCCGAGCTTCGCCAGCACGAGCAGGTGCGCCAACAGCGCGACGCGCAGGCGCTGGCGCAGCGCGAGGCCATCGGCCAGCGTCGCCTCGACCAGCAGGCGCTGGCGCTCAAGGCCGAGCAGTTCACGGCGGCGGTGGTCGAAGCCGGCTTCGTCATGGACGAGGTGCTGAACACGCTGCCGGAAAACGCCGAGGCGGGCGCGTGGGAGCGCACGGTGAGCGAGTTGGACGCGAAGCTGCGCCGCCTGGAACCGGTGAACCTCGCCGCCATCGCCGAACATGCCGAAGCCGCCCAGCGCAAGGAATATCTGGATGCGCAGGACGCCGATCTCAGCTCCGCGCTGGAAACCCTGGAAGAAGCGATCCGCAAGATCGACCGCGAGACCCGCGGCCGCTTCCGCGACACCTTCGACCGCGTCAACGCCGGCGTGCAGGAGTTGTACCCGCGCCTGTTCGGCGGCGGCCATGCCTATCTGGAACTCACCGGCGACGACCTGCTGGATACCGGCGTGACGATCATGGCGCGGCCGCCGGGCAAGCGCGTGTCCAACATCACACTGCTGTCCGGCGGCGAGAAGGCGATGACCGCGGTGGCGCTGGTGTTCGCGATCTTCCGCCTCAACCCGGCGCCGTTCTGCCTGCTGGACGAGGTGGACGCGCCGCTGGACGAAGCCAACGTCGGCCGCTTCACCGCGATGGTCAGCGAGATGAGCGAGGCGGTACAGTTCCTGTTCGTGACCCACAACAAGGCCACGATGGAAGCCGCGCGGCAGCTCTCGGGCGTGACCATGCGCGAGCCGGGCGTGTCGCGCCTGGTGTCCGTCGACCTTGCAGAAGCCGCGCGCCTGGCCGGCGCCGCATAACCCGTTCCATGGAGACTGCCTGATGTCGGACATGACCCTGCTCCGGATTGGCATCGCGGTGGCGATGTCGCTGTTGCTCGGCGCGATCATCTTCTTCGGCCGCAGCCGCAAGGACGGGCAGGGCCGCCGCCTGCCGCGCGAGGCGACGCGCGATGCCGCGGCGCGGGCCGAGCCTTCGCTGGGCGAGCAGCTGGCCGACAGCTGGGGCCAGGGCGAGGCCGAACAGGAAGAGCTTCCGTTGGCTGCCGACGCCCCGCCGAGCGAGCTTGGCCGGCGCCCCGTCGACCAGTTCGACCGCATCATCTCGCTGTACGTCGCGGCCAAGGCCGGCAGCAAGCTGCGCGGGTCCGACATCGTGGTGGCCGCGGAAAAGGCCGGCCTGACCTTCGGCTACATGGATGTCTTCCACCGCCTGGTGGACGGCCGTCCGGAGGCGGGGCCGATCTTCAGCGTGGCCAACATCATCAAGCCCGGCAGCTTCGACATGACCCGCATCGCCGAAGTCGAAACCCCGGCGATCGCCTTCTTCCTCACCCTGCCGGCGCCGGTGCCCGCGCTGGATGCCTGGGAAACCATGGAGCCGGCGGCGCAGCGCATGGCCGACTTGCTGGACGGCGTGGTGCTGGACGAGGAGCGCAGCGCGCTGGGCCGCCAGCGCATCCAGCACATCCGCGACGAGCTGCGCGCCTACGACCGCCAGAACGCCGCGCCGCCACTGGGCCGGACCTCCCGCTGGTAACGCTGCCGCGAAGGCCTGTCCGGGCCGGGTTCCCCGTTGCTGTGGGAACACTCGGCGCAGGAGCAGGTCATGGCTTGGAAGAAGGTCGAGAGCTACAGCTTCGGCTACAAGCCCAGCGACAAGAAGTACTGGCTCTACTACACACTGGAAGGCTCGACGACGATCACCCAGTGTTCCTGAGTCCCACCCAGTTCATCGCCACCGCCGCGCTGTTCAACTTCGGCGGCGCGATCAGCGACGAGACCACGGGCGGGTATTTTTCCAGCGCGCCGCGTACGCCTTGAGTCGATCACGCCGGCGGCCCGGCCCTTCCGGGCGTGCCGCTGCTGCGGTCGCAGGCGGCTGCGTCGGGTTGCACGGCCGGCGGCGCGGCGGTCCCCGCCGTGCAGGCTCGCGCCGCGGCCCGCCGGCCTCGCCCGGCCAACGCTAAAATCCGGCCATGACCGCCCCCCTTGCCGCCCGCGCCGCCGCGCTGCGAAAGAAGCTGGAAGACGCCAGCTACCGTTATCACGTCCTCGATGCGCCGGACATCCCGGATGCCGAATACGACCGGCTGCTGCGCGAGCTGGAGGAACTGGAGGCCGCGCATCCCGAGCTGGCGACGCCCGACTCGCCTACCCGGCGCGTCGGCAATGCGCCGTCGGGCAGGTTCGCGGAAGTCCACCATGCCATCCCGATGCTCTCGCTGGGCAATGCCTTCAGCGAGGAGGAGGTGCGGGACTTCGTGCGCCGCATCGACGAGACACTGGACCGCGGCGAACTGGTTTTTTCCGCCGAGCCCAAGCTCGATGGCCTGGCGATCAGCCTGCGTTACGAACAGGGCGTGTTCGTGCAGGGCGCCACCCGCGGCGACGGCGCCAGCGGCGAGGACGTGACCGCGAACCTGCGCACGGTGAAGGCGATCCCGTTGAAGTTGCGCGGCACCGGCTGGCCGGCAGTGCTGGAAGTGCGTGGCGAGGTCTACATGCCCCGCGCCGACTTCGAGAAATACAACGAACACGCGCGGCTGCACGGCGGCAAGGTGCTGGCCAACCCGCGCAACGGCGCCGCCGGCTCGCTGCGCCAGCTCGACCCGGCCGTTACGGCGCAGCGGCCACTGAGCTTCTTCGCCTACGGCATCGGGCTGGTGGAGGACGGGGCGCTGCCGCCCACCCATTCGGCCACCCTGGCCCTGCTGCGCGAATGGGGGTTCCCGGTCAGCGACCTGGCCACGGTGGTGAGCGGCGTCGATGGCCTGCTGGCCTATTACCAGCGCATCGGCGCGGCCCGCGACGGCCTGGCCTTCGACATCGACGGCGTGGTCTACAAGCTCGACGACTACGCGGGACAGCGCGAGCTCGGCTTCGTTTCACGCGCGCCGCGCTGGGCCATCGCGCACAAGTTCCCGGCCCAGGAGCAGATGACGGTGCTGGAGTCGATCGAAGTCAACGTCGGCCGCACCGGCGCGGTAACGCCGTGGGCGCTGATGAAGCCGGTGCAGGTCGGCGGCGTCACCGTCACCCGCGCCACCCTGCACAACGCGGACCACGTGGCGCGGCTGGACGTGCGCAATGGCGATACCGTGATCGTGCGTCGCGCCGGCGACGTGATTCCGGAAGTGGTGCAGGTGGTGCTGGACCAGCGCCCGCCGGGCACGCAGCCGTGGTCGATGCCGGTGCGCTGCCCCGTTTGCGGCGCGGAGGTGGTGCGCGAAGAGGGGGCCGCGGTGTGGCGCTGCTCGGGTGAACTGAGTTGCCCGGCGCAACGTGTGCAGGCTGTGTTCCACTTCGCTTCGCGCCGCGCGATGGACATCGACGGCCTCGGCGAGCGCTACATCGAATCGTTGGCCGAATTCGGATACCTGCAGGACGTGTCCGACCTCTACGGGCTCACCCTCGACGACCTGCTGGAGATGAAGCGCCGCGCCGACGAGCGCGAGGGCGCCACGCCCGAGACAGTGAAAGCCGGCAAGATCGCGACCAAATGGGCCGACAACCTGATCGAGGCGATCGACCGCAGCCGCGAGACGACATTGGCCCGCTTCCTGTACGCGCTCGGCATCGAACACGTCGGCGAAAGCACCGCCAAGGCATTAGCGCAGTGGTTCGGCGACCTTGAGCTGATCCGCCACCTGCCCTGGCCGCTGTTCAAGCGCGTGCCCGACATCGGTGGCGAAGTCGCGCGCGCGCTGGGCCACTTCTTCGACCAGCCCGGCAACCAGCAGGTGATCGATCGGCTGCTGGCGCGCGGCGTGCGCATCGACGATGCGCATGCGCCCAGCCCCAAGCTGGGTGATGCGCTGACGCTGGCCACGCTGCTGGCGGACCTGGAGATTCCCAGGCTCACCGATTTGCGTGCGGCCCAGCTTGGCAGTGCGTTTGCGGACGCGCAGGCCTTGCTGGATGCGCCGGCGCACAATCTGGTCACCGCTGGCCTGCCCGCGGATACCGCGGCCGCTCTGGTGGCGTGGCTGGAGGAAGAGGCCAACGCCGCGCTGCTGCTGCGCAGCGCGCAGGCGCAGGCGCAACTGCGTGCGCGGCTGCCCGCTCGCGGCGAACAGGCCGCCGGGCCGCTGGAAGGCAAGACCGTGGTGCTGACCGGCACGCTGGCGTCGATGGGGCGGGACGAGGCCAAGGAGAAGCTCGAAGCGCTGGGCGCCAAGGCGGCGGGCAGCGTGTCGAAGAAGACCTCGTTCGTGGTCGCGGGCAGCGAGGCAGGCTCGAAGCTGGCCAAGGCGGAGGAGCTCGGTATCGAAGTCTGGGACGAGGCAAGGCTGCTGGCGTTCCTGGCGCAGCACGCATGACTGCGTCAGAGCCCGCTCTTGCCCGTCATTCCCGCAAAGGCGCGCAGCGCTTCGCAGCCCTTGTGGTTTCGTATCCGGCTTTTGCTTTCCAGGCACTACATCAAGCACTGGAATGGACAGACCTTCGTCTGTCGGCAGCGGCCCGCCTTCTCGGGAATGACTGGCCGGGGCATTGCCAGGGCGAACGGGACAGGCCATGACGGATTGGCAACCGACCGCCACGTTCGATGCGCTCCGCCTGCGCGCCGGCTTCAACCGCCTCGTGCGCGAGTTCTTCCACGCGCGCGACGTGCTGGAAGTGGAAACCCCGGTGATGTCGCTGGCCGGCAATACCGAGCCCAACATCGCCTCGTTCGCGCTGGAGTTCTCCGGCCGCACCGACGGCGCGCCGCGCAGGCGCTGGTTGCGCACCTCGCCGGAATTCGCGCTCAAGCGCCTGCTGGCGGCCGGCATCGGCGACTGCTACGAGCTGGGCCGGGTGTTCCGCGACGGCGAAGCCGGCGGTCGCCACAATCCCGAGTTCACCATGCTGGAGTGGTACCGGATCGGCTGGGATCACCTGCGCCTGCTCGACGAAACCGTGGCGCTGGTTCGCGCGGCGCTGGCGCTGGTCGGGCGCGATGCCGCGCCGGTGGTCACCACCTTCCGCGACCTGTACTGGCGGCAGCTGCAGCTGGATCCCTTGACCGCGGACATCCAGACCCTGCGCAGCGCGCTGGGCGAAGTGCGCATCGATCCGGACGGGCTGACCCGCGACGACTGGCTGGATTTGTTGATGACCCATCGGTTGCAGCCGCTGTTCGGTGACGACGTGTTGCTGGCGGTGCACGACTGGCCGGCATCGCAGGCGGCGCTGGCGCGCATCCGCGATGGCGACCCGCCGGTGGCCGAGCGTTTCGAGCTGTACCTGGGTCCGCTGGAACTGGCGAACGGTTACCACGAACTGTGCGATGCGGGCGAGCAGCGGACCCGTTTCGAGCGCGATGGCTTGGTGCGCGCGCAGCGCCGCCTGCCGTCGATCCCGATGGATGCGGCGCTGCTGGCCGCGCTGGAGCAGGGCCTGCCTGCCTGCGCCGGGGTGGCACTGGGCGTGGATCGGCTGTTGATGGCGTTGTTGGGCACGCCGCGGATCGCCGACGTGCTGGCCTTCGATTTCGCCAGCGCCTGACTCCCGCGGTGGAGAAATGCCGCAATCTGAATGCGTCGTGTCCGCGTGCGCGCCGGACGCGTTATTTTTGCCTGCGGTTAATCCGGCACGCCTACAGTCGGAACCGTGGATCGCGCCCATGCCGGGCCGAGGAAGGAGGAGCCAGACCATGCGTAGCCAGCTTGTCATTGCCGCCGCCCTGTTCGCCGCCTCCGCCGCGGCGCCGGCGGCCGCCCAGTACTACGGTGGCGACGGCTACCGCGACGACATCGTTCGCTGTGAATCGAACGACGGCCGGACCCGCGAGTGCCCGATCGACGGCGGTCGCGTGCTGCTCGAGCGGCAGCTATCGCGGGCGTCGTGCATCGAAGGCCGCAGCTGGGGTTACGGCCGCGGCAGCGTGTGGGTTGCGCAGGGCTGCCGCGCCGATTTCCGGGTGATCGGCCGGGGCGGCTACGGTCCCGGCAACGGGCAGGGCTACGGCAATATCGTGCGCTGCGATTCCGACGACGGCCGCTACAACCGCTGCGCGTTCCCGGGCGGCGGCCGCGCAGAACTGGTGCGCCAGGTGTCGCGCGCGGCCTGCGTCGAGGGGCGCAGCTGGGGCTCGGACCGCGGCAGCGTGTGGGTGTCGCAAGGCTGCCGCGGCGAGTTCGCGGTGCGCCGCGGCGGCGGCTGGAATCGCCCGGATTACGGTTATGGCGGCCGCGTGTTCCGCTGCGAATCCAACGATGGGCGCTACGTCGAATGCGCGGCCAATACGCGCGCCGGCATCCAGCTGGTCCGCCAGCTGTCGCGCGCCCCCTGCATCGAGGGCCGCAGCTGGGGCTATGGCCGCGCGGGCATCTGGGTGGCGCAGGGTTGCCGCGCCGAATTCCGCAGCTTCTGACCAAGCGCGCGGGTGACGGCATCGCGGGGTGCGCAGGTGCCCCGCGATGGCCGTGGTTAAATGCGCGCATGAACGATTCTTTCATCGATTACGACCGCTACGACCACGTTCGTCCGATCCGCTGGACCGGCGAAACGCTGGAACTGCTGGACCAGCGCGTGCTGCCGTTCACCGTGGTCCACGAGATCTGCCGCAGCAGCGACGAGGTGGCCGACGCGATCCGCGCGCTGACCGTGCGCGGTGCGCCGGCCATCGGCATTGCCGCGGCCTGGGGCGTGGTGCTGGCCGGCCGCGGCCTGGAGACGGCCGATGCCGCCGAAGCCTCGCGCCTGCTGGAGCCCGCGATCCAGCGCCTCAATGCAGCGCGCCCCACCGCGGTCAACCTGGCCTGGGCGCTGGCCCGCATGGCGAACGCGCTGGCCGCGCTGGACCCGGGCGACGACTGGCGCGCGGCGCTGGAGAGCGAAGCGCTTGCCATCGAAACCGAAGACCTGGCCGCCAACCGGGCGATGGGGCGCGCCGGCGCCGCGCTGATCGCACCCGGCAGCGGCGTGCTGACCCATTGCAATACAGGCTCGCTGGCGACCGCCGGCTTCGGCACCGCGCTGGGCGTGATCCGCGCGGGCGTGGCCGACGGCCGCATCGCGCGCGTGTTCGCCACCGAAACCCGCCCCTGGAACCAGGGCGCGCGCTTGACCGTGTGGGAGCTGGCGCAGGACGGCATCGATGCCACCCTGATCGCCGACGCCGCCGCCTCGCACCTGATGAAGACCGGGCAGGTGCAATGGGTGGTGGTCGGTGCCGATCGCATCTGTGCGAACGGCGACACCGCCAACAAGATCGGCACCTACCAGCTCGCCATCGCGGCGAAGCACCACGGAGTCAGGTTCATGGTGGTGGCGCCGTCCTCCACCGTGGACATGGCCACCGCGTCGGGCGACCTGATCGAGATCGAGGAGCGCGATCCGGCCGAGCTGCTGTCGTTCCGCGGCAAGCGCGTGGTGGCCGACGGCGTGCATGCGTGGAATCCGGTGTTCGACGTCGCCCCGCATGCGCTGATCGACGCCATCGTCACCGAGAAGGGCGTGCTCGAACGTCCCGACGCGGCGCGCATGCGGGCGGTGTTCGGCGGCTGAGACAGCGGTCGCGCGCCGCGCCTGCGTGCGTGGCGAAGGCGTGGCCTCCTTTGCCGCGCAAGTATTCCCGCATGCCTGCCCGCCGCCGCCGGAAATGCGGCCGCAGCGCCACGCGGGGTTCGCTGGAGGCCGCGCAACTGCTTGATTTCCGATGGAATCGGGGTGCTTTCGGGGCCCCCGGGTGGTATGATTTCACGTTGCTGAAATTCCCGCCGGACGCGCTTGCGGAACCTGATTCCGCTGGCCGCCTGCGGGCCGAAATTCACGCCAGGCACCACCACGAGAAACGGACGCACGATGGCCGAATCCGCCAAGGAAATCATCCCCGTCAAGCTGGAAGACGAGATGCGCCGCAGCTACCTCGATTACGCCATGAGCGTGATCGTGGGGCGCGCGCTCCCGGACGTCCGCGATGGCCTGAAGCCGGTGCATCGCCGCGTGCTGTTCGCGATGAACGAACTGGGCGCGCACAGCAACAAGCCGTACTACAAGTCGGCGCGCATCGTCGGTGACGTGATCGGTAAGTACCACCCGCACGGCGACCAGTCGGTGTACGACACCCTGGTGCGCATGGCGCAGCCGTTCTCGCTGCGCTACCTGCTGGTGGACGGGCAGGGCAACTTCGGTTCGGTCGACGGCGACAGCGCCGCGGCGATGCGTTACACCGAGGCGCGGATGTCGCGGCTCAGCCACGAGCTGATGGCGGACATCGACAAGGACACCGTCGATTTCCAGCCGAATTACGACGAGAAGGAACTCGAACCCACGGTCATGCCGACCCGGTTCCCGAACCTGCTGGTCAACGGCTCGGCCGGCATCGCGGTGGGCATGGCCACCAACATCCCGCCGCACAACCTCGGCGAGGTGGTGGACGCGCTGCTGGCGCTGATCGACGACCCGCAGATCGACATCGACGGGCTGATGGAATACATCCCCGGCCCGGATTTCCCCACCGCCGGCATCATCAACGGCGTCGGTGGCATCCACGTGGCCTACCGCACCGGCAAGGGCCGGGTGCGCATGCGCGCCAAGGCCGAGGTGGAAGTGGCCGACAACGGCCGCGAATCGATCATCGTCACCGAAATCCCCTACCAGGTGAACAAGGCGCGGCTGATCGAGAAGATCGCCGAGCTGGTGAAGGAGAAGAAGCTCGAGGGCATCAGCGAGCTGCGCGACGAGTCCGACAAGGACGGCATGCGCATCTACATCGAGGTCAAGCGCGGCGAATCCGCCGAGGTGGTGCTGAACAACCTCTACGCGCAGACCCAGATGGAGTCGGTGTTCGGCATCAACATGGTGGCGCTGGTCGATGGCCGACCGCGGCTGCTGAACCTCAAGCAGATCCTCGAGGCCTTCGTCCGCCACCGCCGCGAAGTGGTGACCCGCCGGACCATCTTCGAGCTGCGCAAGGCGCGCGCCCGCGCGCACATCCTCGAAGGCCTGACCGTCGCGCTGGCCAACATCGACGAGATGATCGAGCTGATCAAGACCTCGGAGAACCCGGGCGTGGCCCGCGAGCGCATGCTGGCGCGGCGCTGGCAGCCGGGGTTGGTGGGCGCGCTGCTGGCCGCCACCGGCGCCGAGGCGAGCCGGCCCGAGGACTTGCCTGCCGGCGTGGGCCTGTTAGCGGATGGCTACCAGCTCACCGAAACCCAGGCCCAGCAGATCCTGGAGATGCGCCTGCACCGCCTGACCGGGCTGGAGCAGGAGAAGCTGACCGACGAATACCGCCAGCTGCTGGAGGAGATCGCCGGGCTGATCCTCATCCTGGAAAACCCGGACGTACTGCTGGAGAAGATCCGCGAGGAGTTGCGCGCACTCAAGTCGGAGTACAACGACCCGCGCCGCAGCGAGATCCGCGCCTCCGAGGAAGATCTCGACATCCTCGACCTGATCGCGCCGGAAGACGTGGTGGTCACGCTGTCGCACGCCGGCTATGCCAAGCGCCAGCCGGCCACCACCTATCGCGCGCAGAAGCGCGGCGGCAAGGGGCGCAACGCGGCGGCGACCAAGGACGAGGATTTCATCGACCAGCTGTGGCTGGTCAACACCCACGACACCCTGCTCACCTTCACCAGCCACGGCCGCGTGTTCTGGCTGCCGGTGTACCAGCTACCGGAGGCGGGGCCGAACGCGCGCGGTCGCCCGATCATCAACTGGATTCCGCTGGAAGCGGGCGAGAAGGTGCAGGCGGTGCAGCCGGTGCGCGAGTACGAGGACGGCAAGTACGTGTTCTTCGCCACCCGCAACGGCACGGTGAAGAAGACCCCGCTGACCGAATACGCCTTCAAGCTGGCGCGCGGCAAGATCGCCATCAACCTGGCCGAGGGCGACGCGCTGGTGAACGCGGAACTGTCCGACGGCACCCGCGACATCATGCTGTTCGCCAGCAACGGCAAGGCTGTGCGTTTCGCCGGCGACAGCGTGCGCCCGATGGGCCGTACCGCCACCGGCGTGCGCGGCATGAAGCTGGCCGAGGGCGAGGAAGTGCGCAGCCTGATCGTGGTGGACGGCGAGGGCGACATCCTCACCGCCAGCGAGCGTGGCTTCGGCAAGCGCACGCCGGTCGAGGAGTTCCCGAAGAAGGGCCGCGGCACCCAGGGCGTGATCGCGCTCAAGACCAATGACCGCAACGGCGCGCTGGTCGGCGCGATCCAGCTGACCGAGCGCCATGACGTGCTGTTGATTTCCGACGGCGGCACCTTGGTGCGCACCCGCGCCGCGGAGATCGCGCAGGTCGGTCGCAACACCCAGGGCGTGACCCTGATGCGGCTGGCGGCGGACGAGAAGCTGCAGGCGATCGAGCGCCTGGACGCGACCCTGGACGCGGACGCCGAAGGCGCCGAAGCCGAGGGCGCGCAAGACGGCGCCCCCTGAGCCGGACTGGCACGGCAATCGCCCGGTCGGCGCGCGGATGCCATTTCCGCGCCGACATCGGCTAGCCTGTCCCCGTCCCCTGCAGGAAGCGGCGGGATGTGGGACGGGGAACACGCTCGGCGGAGTCGCGGATGGATGCTCTTGTAGGGATGGCGATAGCAGGCGCAGTAGCCGTGTTGGCCGGGATCGGCGCATGGTGGTACTACCGTGCGGAAGCGGCGGACGCGCGCCCGGCGCGCGCGCCTGCGGACGCGCAGGAGTCCGACGAGGACTGGGCGCCGGCCGCGGTGGATGAAACCGCCGACCCGGGCATTCCGCGCGGGCGTGCGCTGGTGCGCGAGCTGTACGCGCTGGCAGTGGATGCCCGCGGCACGGCATCGGCACCGCCGGCCGATACCGCCGCCGCACACGCGGCGATCGCCGCGGCCTGCGCCAACCTGCTGTCGCGGACCCAGTTCCAGGCCCGGCACATGCCGCGCCGGCCCTACCTGCTGCCCAAGCTGATGCGGGCGATCAACGACCCCGACGTATCACTGGAGCACATCGCGCGCATCGTCAGCGAAGACCCGGCGCTGTCGGCCAACCTGCTGCGCATCGCCAACAGCCCGTTCTACCGGATCCAGGAGAAGCCGGTGGAAAGCCTGATGCGGGCCGCCACCCTGCTCGGGCTGGACGGGCTGCGGCCGGTGATCGCAGCCGCGCTGGTGCAGCCGGTGATGCAGACCGGCGACGGCCCGTTCGGCCGGCTGCCCGGGGTGATCTGGGAACACACCCAGCTGACCGCGGACGTGGCGTCCGGCATGATCCGCGGCGGCCGCGGCGAAGAGGATTCGTTCGCCGCGCAGATGGTGGGGCTGCTGCACGGACTGGGGGCGATCATGGTGGCGCAGGTGCTGCGCGACAACTACGCCCTGCATCCCCACCTGCCGCCGGACCCACGCACCGTTGCGCGCGTGCTGGATGAGCAGACGGCGCCGATAGCGCACCGCATCGCGGTGTCGTGGGAGTTGTCCGAGCGGATCGGTACCGCGCTTGATGCGCAGCGATCGGATGCGATGCCCGCCGATCCGCTGGGGCGTGCGCTGCGTGCCGGCAGGCTTGCGGCGGCCTTGGCGATGCTGAGCCGGCAGGGCAGCTTCAGCCGCGACCAAGGATTGGCGATGCTGGAAGCCTGGGCCGAAAGCCGCCACGTGCAGGCGGATTTCGCCGGCATGTGGTCGCGCCTGCTGGTCTGAACCGCCGCCTCGCGGTGGGCGTCGTGGATCCCGCGCTCCCGCATGCACCGCCATGCTGGCGTCCTATACTCGGCCCGATCCCACGGAATGGACGTCGCGATGATGCGTGCATGGACCCCTGTGCCCGGGCGCCTGCTGGCGCTGCTGCTGATTGTCCTGCTGGCCACGGGGCCTGCCGGCTGCAAGCGCGATCCGGACGGCCAATTGCCGGCCCCCAGTGGCGAGGCGATCAAAGCCGAACGCGCGGAGATCAAGGGTTTCGCGGTGGCGCGCGTCTGGCCCGACCAGCGCCCGGACGGGCTGGCGGTGGCGGTTGAGTTCTCGCGCCCGCTGGTGGGCACGCAGGACTTCGACAAGCTGCTGGTGATCGATGCCAAGGGTGACGGCCAGAGCGGCTGGGCGCTCTCTGACGACGGCAAGACCCTGCGTTTTCCCTACGTCGAAGCCAACAGGCACTACACCTTGCGGATTGCCGCCGCGCTGACCGCCGCCGACGGCAGCAAGCTGGGCAAGGATCTGGAGCTGAAGGTGTTCACCGGCGAGCTGGAACCCGCCGTGGGCTTCGCCTCGCAGGGCAGCGTGATCCCGGCGAAGGAGTCGCGCGGGCTGCCGGTGGTGTCGGTGAACGTGGATGAAGTGGACGTGGAATTCCTGCGCGTGCGCGAAGACGCACTACCGAAGTTCTTCGCCGACTACCAGCGCGGCGGCCGCCGCGGCAGCTGGGAACTGGATCCCTCCTGGTACGACCCCGACGACGCCGACAGCCGCGCGCCGATCGGCAAGCTGGCCGAACCGGTGTACCTCAACCGCTTCGTGCTGGGCGGCGCGCGCAACGAGCGCGTGCTGACCTACCTGCCGCTGCAGGACATCGCCGAGCTGCAGAAGCCCGGCCTGTACTTCGCGGTGATGAAGAAGACCGGCAGCTTCCGGGGCGAGTTCGAGGTTGCCTTCTTCAGCGTCAGCGACATCGGCCTGCACGCGCGTGCCTACAAGGACAAGCTGTTCGTGCACACCGCCTCGCTGGCCAGCGGCGACGGCCTTGCCAACGTCGAGCTGCGGGTGCTGGACGCGCGCGGCCAGCCGGTGTTCAAGGGCAGCACCGACGGCAACGGCAACGCCCTGCTCGACTACCGGCTGGACGCGGGGCATGTGCTCACCGCGCTGCGCGGCAAGGACATGTCGATGCTGCCGTTCAACCAGCCCGCGCTGGACCTGTCCGAGTTCGCGGTGGCTGGGCGCGAGCAGGCCTGGTTCGACGTGTTCGCCTGGTCGGGCCGCGACCTCTACCGCCCCGGCGAAACCGTGCGCGTCTCCGCGCTGCTGCGCGACTTCGATGGCCGGCCGGTGCAGGCAAAGGGCGGCAAGTCGCAATCCCTGTTCGTCCGCCTGAGGCAGCCGGATGGCAGGACCTTCGTCGAATCGAAGCTGGAGCCCGGCGCGCAGGGCTATTTCCGTTTCGAGAAGGCCATCCCCGCCGAAGCCCCCACCGGCCGCTGGCAGGTGGAGTTCCGCACGGACCCGGCCAGCAAGGAGGCGGTGCAGGGCATGAGCCTGCGCATCGAGGAATTCCTGCCCGAGCGGATGAAGCTGGACCTGGACAGCGCGGCGCCGATCCTGCGCCCCGGCCAGCCGCTGGCGCTGCACGCCAAGGGCGCCTATCTGTATGGAGCCCCGGCCTCAGGCAACCGCTTCACCGCGAAGCTGGCGGTCAGGGTGGACCAGCATCCGCTGGAAAACCTGAAGGGCTGGTTCTTCGGCGATCCCACCGTGGCCCTGCCGAAGCAGGCCGCGGACGCCATCGATGCCGAGCTGGATGCGAAAGGCGAGCTGCGCAAGGACATCCCCCTGCCCGAAGACGTGAAGGGCAACACGCCGGTGCAGGCCATCGTCTCCGCCAGCCTGTTCGAATCCGGTGGCCGCAGCGTCAATCGCAGCCTTGCGCGTACCCTGTGGCCGGCCGATGCGCTGGTCGGCGTGCGCCCGCTGTTCGACGACGAGGACGGCGCCGACGCCAATGCCAGCGCCGGGTTCGAGCTGATGCGCTACGGCAGCGACGGCCGGCCGCGGCCGGCCGCCGGGCTGAAGGTGTCGCTGGTGCGCGAACTCCGCGACTACCACTGGACCCACGACGAGGACAGCGGCTGGCGCCACGATTTCACCCGCCGATTCCAGACGGTGGAGACGCGCAGTGTCGACGCCGGCGCCACCGCGACCCGCATCGACTTCCCGGTGGAATGGGGCGATTACCGGCTGGAGGTGTTCGATCCGGCGACGAAGTTGACCATGCGCTATCCGTTCCGCGCCGGCTGGGGCTGGGGCGACGAGAACCGCGGACTGGACGCGCGCCCCGACAAGGTCAAGCTGGCGCTGGACAAGACCGCCTATCGCGCCGGCGAAAAGCTGAAGGTCACCCTGACGCCCCCGCACGCCGGCAAGGGCATGGTGATGGTGGAAAGCGACCGCATGCTGTTCGTGCAGTCGGTGGACGTGAAGCCCGGCACCGTGGTGGAAATCCCGGTGACGCAGGACTGGGAACGCCACGACGTGTACGTGACCGCGCTGGTGTTCCGCGGCGGCAGCGCGGCCAGCAAGATCACCCCGGCGCGCGCGGTGGGCGAGGCGTTCGTGCCGATGGATCGGCGCGAACGCCGCGTCGCTGTGGGCCTTGCGGTGAAGAAGCTGGTGCGCCCGGAGCAGCCGCTGCAGGTCACCGTGAGTGCGCCGGCGCTAGCCGGAAAGACCGCCTACGCCACGGTGTCGGCGGTGGACGTGGGCATCCTCAACATCACCCGCTTCCCGGTCCCCGATGCGGGCGCGCACTTCTTCGCCCAGCGTCGCCTGGGCGTGGATGCCTACGACATCTATGGCCGCGTCATCGAGAGTTTCGACGGCGGCATCGCCAAGCTGCGCTTCGGCGGCGACATGGCGCTGGCCGCGCTGCCGCAGGCGCGCCGACCCACCGCGCGGGTGCAGACGGTGGACCTGTTCGCGGGGCCGGTGCAGCTGGACGCCAGGGGCAATGCGCGGATCGCGCTGCCGGTGCCGGACTTCAATGGCACGCTGCGGGTGTCGGCACTGGTCTATTCCGACATGCAGTACGGCAACCGCGATGCCGAAGTGGTGGTGCGCGCGCCGATCGTCGCCGAGGCCAGCATGCCGCGGGTGATGGCGCCGGGCGACCGCGGCATGGTCAGCCTGGACATCACCAACTTCACCGGCAAGGCCGGTGAGTTCAAGGTGAAGCTGGACGGCATCGGGCCTGCCGCGATCGGCGACGCCAGCCGCACGCTGAAGCTGGGCAGCGAGGCCAAGTCCACGCTGAGCTTCCCGCTCACCGCGCAGGACGGTTATGGCGTTGCCCAGGTGCGGGTGCGGGTGGACGGCAACGGCTTCAAGGTGGACCGGAAATACGACCTGCCGGTGCGCGCGGCATGGCCGCAGGTGCTGCGCTCGCGCACGCAGGTGCTGGGGGCGGGCGAGGCGGCGTCCATGGATGCCGGCCTTGCCGAGGGGCTGCTGCCGGGCTCGGTGCGCGCGCGCATGCTGGTCAGCGCGCTGCCGCCGATCCCGTTCGGCGCCGCGCTGAAGGGCGCGCTGGACTATCCCTATGGCTGCGCCGAGCAGACCGCCAGCAAGGGTTATGCGGCGCTGGCGCTGGATGCGGAAACGGCCCGGCGCTTCGGCGTGGCGGGGCTGGACGCCGGCAAGCGGCGCGCGCGCATGGAGGGTGCGTTCGGGCGGCTGGCCTCGATGCAGGCGGGCAACGGCCACTTCTCGATGTGGGGGGATGACGACAACGTCGATCCGCTGCTGACGCCCTACATCGCCGAATTCCTGCTGGATGCGCGGCAGGGCGGCTTCGTGGTGCCCGAGGCGGTGCTGCAGAAGGCGCTGCAGCGGCTCAGCGAGGACCTGCTGTCGGGCGGCAACGAGTTCTACGGCCGCAGCCACCGCCAGTACCTCAAGTTCGCCTACCAGGCGCATGCCGGCTACGTGCTGGCGCGGGTCAACCGCGCACCGCTCGGCACGCTGCGGGCGCTGTACGACAACGACCGCAAGCAGGCGTTGAAGGGGCTGCCGCTGGTCCACCTCGGGCTGGCGCTGTCGATGCAGGGCGACAAGGCGCGCGGCGGCAAGGCGATTGCCGCCGGCTTCGCCTTCCAGGGCGACCGCCACGACGGGCTGGGCGATTACGGCACGCCGCTGCGCGACCTGGCGCTGATGCTCGCGATGACCCACGAGCGCGGTTACGCCAGCCCGGCCTTCGATGCCAAGGTCATCGAGGTCAGTCGCGAAATTGATGCGCGCCGCCGCGCCTCGCCGTGGTTCTGGCTGAGCACGCAGGAACAGATCGCGCTGGCGCGGCTGGGCAAGGCGCTGTTGATGGACGTGAAGAAGGAAGTGGCCGGCAAGCTGGTCACCGGCGGCACCGAGGAAGCCATCGCCAAGGCGCGCAGCTTCGCCCGCGACGTCGACTACGCCACGCTCGCCAAGGGCCTGCGCTTCCTGCCGGATGGCGAGCCGCCGTTCTACGCCAGCCTGGACGTGGCCGGCGTGCCGCGCGCCGCGCCGGCGCCGGATGCCAGCGTGATCAAGGTCGAGCGCGCGCTGTACGGCACCGACGGCAAGCCGTGGGCGCCACGCCCGTTGAAGGAAGGCGAGGCGCTGATCGTGCGCGTGGCCATCACCGCCGACCGCGACATGCCGGACGCGCTGCTCACCGACCTGCTGCCGGCCGGGCTCGAGATCGAAAACTTCAACCTCGGCGATGCCAAGCAGTGGGCCGACGTCGTCGTGGATGGGATCGGCATCGGCGAGCGCGGCGACAGCGCCAGCCTGCGCCACGAGGAGTTCCGCGACGACCGCTTTGTTGCCGCGCTCAAGCTGGACGCGGGCCGCACCGCCAAGCTGTTCTACCTCGTGCGTGCGGTCACCCCCGGCAACTACACGGTGCCGCCGCCGCTGGTGGAGGACATGTACCGGCCGGCGCTGCGCGGCGTGGGCAGGGCGGTGCCGGCACGGATCACGGTCACCCAGCCTCATCCGTAGGCGCGTCTTTGGCCGCGACCGGACGCTCCGGATCGCGGCCTGGGTCGATAGGGGCCGAGGCCCTAGCGATAGGGAACGATTTCTTTCGTGGAGATGCAGGGAGTGGAACAAGGCGTCAGTGGCGAGCAAGTCCGTTCCCGCCTCACAGCGCTACGTCCGCTCTTGCCTTTCCTGCGCTGGGGCACTGCCGCCCTGCTGCTGGCGCTGCTGATCCTCGACCGCGCCTTTCCGCTGCCGCTGCCGAAGGCGCGAGATTCCGCCACCGTGGTGACCGCCCGCGACGGCAGCCCGCTGCGCGCGTTCGCCGATGCCGGCGGCGTGTGGCGCTATCCGGCTGCGCCGGAGCAAGTCTCGCCGCTGTACCTGCAGGCCCTGCTGGGCTACGAGGACCGCTGGTTCTGGCGCCATCCCGGCATCAACCCGGTGGCGATGCTGCGCGCCGGCGCGCAGATGCTGGGCAACCGCCGCATCGTCTCCGGCGGTTCCACCCTGACCATGCAGGTGGCGCGGATCATCGATCCCGACCTGCGCGGCGCGCGCACCCGCAGCGCCTCCGGCAAGCTGCGCCAGCTGCTGCGCGCGCTGCAGCTGGAAGCGCACCTGTCCAAGCGCCAGATCCTCACCCTGTACCTGGAGCGCGCGCCGTTCGGCGGCACCATCGAGGGGGTGGAAGCCGCCAGCTGGGCCTATCTGGGCAAGCCGGCCGCGAAGCTGTCGCACGCCGAGGCCGCGCTGCTTGCGGTGCTGCCGCAGGCGCCCAGCCGGCTGCGCCCGGACCGCCATCCGGAAGCGGCGCAGGCGGCCCGCGACAAGCTGCTGGCGCGGATGGCCGCGCGCGGCGTGTGGACGCGCGCGCAGGTGCAGGATGCCCGCGTCGAGAACGTCGTCTCGCGCAGCCTGCGTGCGCCGAAGGAGGCCGCCTTGCTGGCGCAGCGCCTGCACGCCGCGCAGCCGACCGCACGCCGGATCGTCTCCACCCTCGAGCCGGCCCTGCAGCGCGCGCTGGAAGAGCTCGTCACCGCGTACTTCTCCGATCTGCCGCCGCGTACTTCGGCGGCGCTGCTGGTGGTCGACAACGCCACCCTCGAGGCGCGCGCCTACGTCGGCTCGGTCGCCTTCGCCGACAAGGCGCGGCTGGGCCATGTCGACATGGTGCAGGCCTGGCGTTCGCCGGGGTCCACGCTCAAGCCGTTCCTTTACGGGATGGCGCTGGATGGCGGGCTGGTGCATTCGGAGAGCCTGCTGGTGGATGCGCCGCAGTCCTTCGATGGCTACCGGCCGTCCAATTTCGACACCGCCTTCAACGGTCCTGTCGGCGTGGCCGAGGCGCTGCGGCTGTCGCTCAACGTGCCGGCGGTGGATCTGCTGGACCGGGTGGGGCCGGCGCGCTTCGCGGCGCGGCTGGAGCACGCGGGCATCGCGCTGCGCTTTCCGCGCGGGGCGGCGCCGAACCTGTCGATGATCCTGGGTGGCACCGGCGCGCGGCTGGAGGATCTCGTCGGCGCGTTTGCCGCCCTGCAGCGCGGCGGGATCGCGGGGCGGGTGCGCTACACCGGCGATGCGCCGAAGGTGGAGCGTCGCCTGCTGTCGCCCGGTGCGGCCTGGATCGTGCGCGAGATCCTCGCTGCCAATCCGCGCCCCGGCGAGGCCGAAGGCATGTTCGACACCGGCCGGCGGCCGCAGGTCGCATGGAAGACCGGCACCAGCTACGGCTTTCGCGACGCCTGGGCGATCGGCGCCACCCCGCGCTACAGCGTCGGCGTGTGGGTGGGGCGGCCGGACGGCACGCCGCTGCCCGGCCAGTACGGCGCGGTGACCGCGCTGCCGCTGCTGTTCGAAGTGGTCGACAGCCTGCCGCGCGCGCCCGGCGACGCCCGGCGCGTGCCGATGCCGGCCAGCGTGGCGGAAACCGAAATCTGCTGGCCGCTGGGTACCGCCGCCAGTGCGCAGCCGCCGTCGCTGTGCCAGCGCCGACGCGAAGCATGGACGCTGGACGGCGCGGTGCCGCCAACCCTGCCGGAGCGGCAGGCGCGGTTGTGGAGCGCCGGGATCGAGCGTTTCGAGGTGGACGCCGCCAGCGGGCGCCGCTTGTCCGCCGACTGCCGGCGGCCGCACGTGGCGCAAGCGCGGCAGATCGCGCGCTGGCCGGCGCTGGCCACGCCGTGGCTGCCGGCGGCATGGCGTGCCGCGTCAAACCTGCCGCCGCTGGCCGAGGACTGCGCGGATGACGGGCGCGGCGCGCGGGAAACCCTGCGCATCGAAGGCGTCAACGATGGCGCGGTGCTGGCGGTGCCGCCGGGCCGCGACCGCGGCGTGCGCCTCTCGCTGCGCGCGCCGGCGGCCACCACGCGGGTGCAGTGGCTGCTGGATGGGCGCTGGATCGGCGAGACCGACGGCGGCCGGCCCCTGCTGCATGAGCTCACCCGGCCTGGCCGGCACGAGCTTACCGCGCTGGCCGACAGCGGCGCCTGGGACAGCCTGCGTTTCGCGGTCCTGCCGCCGTCCCCGTAGGCGTCCGGATCCAGCCCCTGCCTGCCGGCGCTATCGGTGCCCGTCGCCCGCGGGAGGACCGCAAGGGGCGGGATTCAGCCCGGCAGGCTGGCCAGCACGTTCTCCGCCGACGACACCCGGAACTCACCCGGTGCTTCCACCCACAGGCCCTTGACGACCTCATCCTCGGCGTACAGCGCGAAGCGCTTGCTGCGCACGCCCATGCCGTAGCCGCTGGCGTCCAGCTCCAGCCCCAGCGCGCGGGTGAAATCCGCGTTGCCGTCGGCGAGCATCTTCATGCCCTGCGGCACGCCCTGGCTCCTGCCCCAGGCCTGCATCACGAACGCATCGTTCACCGCCATGCAGGCGACCTCGATGCCCTTGGCGCGGAACGCATCGAACTGCTGGATGAAGCCGGGCAGGTGGCGTTCGGAACAGGTGGGCGTGAACGCGCCCGGCACCGAGAACAGCACCAGCTTGCGGCCGCCGAACAGGGTATGGGTGTCGATCCGGTGCACACCGTTGTCGATGTACTGCAGGATCGACGCGGGAACGTGTTGCCCGACTTGAATCGACATGACCGGACCTCACTTCGACGGGGACACAGTGTAAGGCCAGTGGCTGCGGTTGCGGCGCGCGGTGGGATAATCCCCCGCGGGCAGGCCGCGGTAGGGAGCATCGATGGAATTCAAGGACTACTACGGGATCCTCGGGGTCGAGCCCAGCGCGGGCGAGGCCGAGATCAAGACCGCCTATCGCCGGCTGGCGCGCAAATACCATCCTGACGTCAGCAAGGAGAAGGGCGCCGAGGAAAAGTTCAAGGCGGTCAACGAGGCCTACGAGGCGCTGCGCGACCCGCAGAAGCGCGCGGCCTACGACCAGCTGCGCGCGGGCGGCTACCGCCCAGGCGACGAGATCCGTCCGCCGCCCGGCGGTTTCGGTCGCGGCCCCGGCGGGCAGCCGGACTTCGACTACGACGAGATTTTCGCCGGCGGCGGTGCGGGCGGCGGCTTCTCGGACTTCTTCGAGAACCTGTTCGGCCAGCGCGCGCGCGGCAATGGCGGCGCCCGCGGTGGCCCGCCGGCCGGCGACACCCGGGCCAAGCTGGCGGTGCCGCTGAACGCCGTTTACAACGGCAGCACCGTGCGAATCGGCGTGGCCGGCAAGACGCTGGACGTGCGCGTGCCCAAGGGCGTTCGCCCCGGCCAGGTGATCCGTCTGGCCCGGCAGGGCAACGGTGGCCGCGATCTGCTGCTGGAAGTGGAATACGCCGCCGATCCGCAGTTCGAGGTGGACGGCCGCAACGTGATCCACGTGCTGCCGGTGGCGCCGTGGGAAGCGGCGCTGGGCGCCACCATCAGCGTGCCGACGCTGGGCGGGTCGGTGGAGCTGAAGATCCCCGCCGATTCCGAATCCGGCCGCAAGCTGCGGCTGCGCGGACGCGGGCTGCCCGGCTCCGCCGGGGCGGCGGACGGCGACCAGATCGTGGAGTTGGAAATCCTGGCCCCGAAGGCGCACAACGACGCACAGCGCAAGGCCTACGCGAAGATGCGCGACGCCTTCGGGGACGACTGGCGGCGCGGCTGACGCTGCCTCATTTTTTCGCAGGAGCGCACCGCAGGGGCGCGAACGCTTTCGCGGGATACTGCCAAGAGCATCGCGCCCCTGCGGTGCGCTCCTACGGAGAACGCCCTATGCGGCGCTGGGGCCGGTGGCGATGTACTGGTTGATGACATCGGCCAGTTCGGATTCGCTGAACGGCTTGGTGATGTAGGCCTTGGCCCCCTGGCGCATGCCCCAGACGCGGTCGGTGTCCTGGTCCTTGGTGGTGACCAGGATGACCGGGATGTGCTTGGTGGTGGCTTCGCGGCTGATCGAGCGGGTGGCCTGGAAGCCGTTGAGATTCGGCATCACCACGTCCATGAGGATCAGGTCCGGCAGCTCGCGCTTGGCCGCTTCCACGCCGGCGGCGCCGTCCTCGGCGGTGAGCGCGTCGTGGCCGAGTTTCTCGACGATGCGTCGGATGCTCATCAGCTGGGAGGGCGAATCGTCGACGATCAGGATGCGTGCCATGTGAATCCCCGGGTATGCGGGTCGATTGTAGCCGCAGGCCCGCGGCCTGCAAGCCGGGTCAGGAGACGGGTTGGATGCGCACCAGGGTGCGGCCCAACGCGCCGCCGGCCAGCATGCCCTCGAATACCGGCGGCAATTCCTCCAGGCTGGCCTCGCGGGTGCAGATCGCCCCCAGGTTGTCCGGCTTCCAATCGCCGGCCAGGCGGCGCCAGACCTCGTCGCGGATGTCGCGGGCGGTGCCGGCCGAGGCCACGCCCAGCAGCGAGACCCCGCGGATGATGAAGGGCATGACGGTGGCGTGCAGTTCGGGCGAGGCGGCCAGCCCGCAGCTGGCCACATTGCCGTAGGGGGCGGTCTGGGCGAGCAGGGCGGCCAGCATCGGTCCGCCCACGTTGTCCAGGCCGCCGCCGAAGCGGGCGGACGCCATTGGCGCGGTCGTGGCCAAGGCCTCGCGACCGAGGACCTCGCTGGCGCCGAGCGACTTCAGGTAGTCCGCATGTTCCGGCTTGCCGCTGATCGCGTGCACGTCAAAGCCGGCCTTGCTGAAGATGGCGACCGCCAGCGAGCCCACGCCGCCGGTGGCCCCGGTCACGGCCAGCGGGCCCAGCGCGGAGGTCTGCCTGTTCTCGGTCATCCGCAGCAGCCCCAGCGCTGCCGTGAAGCCGGCGGTGCCGAGGATCATCGCTTCGCGCAGGCTCAGGCCCGCAGGCAGCGGGATGACCCAGCGCGCGTCCAGCCGCGCATATTCCGAATAGCCGCCGTCGCGGGTTTCGGACAGGCCGCTGCCCGTCACCAGCACGGCGTCGCCCTCGCGGAACGCGGAATCGGTGGATGCCACCACATGGCCAGCCACATCGATGCCGCCGACGAGCGGGAAGCGGCGCAGGATCTTGCCTTTGCCGGTGCCGGCCAGCGCGTCCTTGTAGTTGACCGAGGAGTACGCGGTCTTGACCACCACCTCGCCGGGGTTGAGATCGTCCAGCGACACCGTCTCGATGCCGCTGCGGTAGCCGGCGGCGTCGTTGTGGATACGGAAGGCGCGGAACGTCGCCGGCATGGTCATACATCCCCCGAGGTGAGCTTGAGCTGGCTGCGGCGCTTCTCGTCCAGCCATTTGTCGGCCTGCGCCGGAATGTAGCTGCGCATCCAGCCCAGCATCGCGTCGAGGTCGGTGCCGTGCCACATGTCGGCTCGCTGCTCGGGATGCAGGAAGCGCTCGCGCACCATCGTGTCCAGCATCGCCATCAGCGGCTGCCAGAAGCCGTTCACGCCGAGGAAGGCGCAGGGCTTGCGGCCCAGGCCCAGCTGGCGCCAGGTCAGCATCTCGAACATCTCGTCCAGCGTGCCGAAGCCGCCGGGCAGGGCGACGAAGCCGTCGGCCAGTTCGAACATGCGCGCCTTGCGGGTGTGCATGGAGTCGACGACTTCGAGGCGGGTGACGCCCTTGTGGGCGACCTCCCAGTCGACCAGCTGCTGCGGGATCACTCCGATCACTTCGCCGCCACCGGCAAGCACTGCATCGGCCACGATGCCCATCAAGCCAACGTTGCCGCCGCCGTACACCAGCGCGATGCCGTCGCGGGCGAGGCGGGTGCCGAGGTCGCTGGCCAGCGCGGCATAGGCGGGGTCGTTGCCGGCGTTGGAGCCGCAATAGACGCAGAGGGTTTTCATGCGTCGATTATCGCCTGCCGCCAACAAAAACGGCGCACCAAAGTGCGCCGTGCTTTTCTGCGTGCCATTCCGAAAAGGCCGGGGCGTGGCGCGGGGTTTTCGCGACAATCGGCGGCATGGATGCCGCCGATTAGCCTACATGGACGTACTTGCGGCGTGTCGCGGAAACGTCGCGCCGCGATCCGGCCGCCAGCGGAATCAGTTGGCCTTGTGGATCGCCCGCTTGTGCACCGCCATCGCGGCGTCGTGCACGGCTTCGCTCAGCGACGGGTGGGCGTGGCAGATGCGCGCCAGGTCGTCGGCGCTGCCCTTGAACTCCATCGCCAGCACGCCTTCGTGGACCAGCTCGGACACGTTGGCGCCGACCAGGTGCATGCCCAGGATGGTGTCGGTTTCGGCATGCGCCAGCACCTTCACGAAGCCTGCCGGCTCGGCCATCGCCACCGCGCGGCCGACCGCCGCGAACGGGAAGCTGCCGGCCTTGTACGGGATACCTTCGGCCTTCAGCTGCTCCTCGGTCTTGCCGACCCAGGCGATTTCCGGCTCGGTGTAGATCACCCACGGGATGGTGTCGAAGTTGACGTGGCCCGGCAGGCCCGCGATGAGCTCCGCCACCGCGATGCCTTCCTCGAAGCCCTTGTGCGCCAGCATCGGGCCGCGCACGCAGTCGCCGACCGCCCACACGCCGTCGACGCCGGTATGGCAGTGCTCGTCGACCACGATCTGGCCGCGCTCGTTGAGCTGCACGCCGGTGCCCTCGGCCAGCAGGCCCTTGGTAGCGGCGCGGCGGCCCACGGCCACCAGCAGCTTGTCGACCACCAGCTCCTGCGCCGCGTCCTTGTCGTCGGTGTAGCGGATGTGCACGCCGTCCTTCTTGACCTCGGTGGCGGTGCACTTGCAGCCCAGCTTGATGTCCAGGCCCTGCTTCTTGAACTCGCGCGCCGCGACCTTGCTCACTTCCGCATCGGCGGCGGCGAGGAAGTTCGGCAGGCCTTCGAGGATGGTGACCTCGGCGCCCAGGCGCTTCCACACGCTGCCCAGTTCCAGCCCGATCACGCCGGCGCCGATCACGCCGAGACGCTTCGGCACCTTCTCCAGGTCCAGCGCGCCGACGTTGTCGATGATGTGCTCGCCGAACTTGGCGAACGGCAGCTCGATGGAATCGGAGCCGGCGGCGAGGATGACGTTGGTGGCCTTCAGCGCCACTTCGCTGCCGTCGTGCTGCTTGACCGTCACCACGTTGCCCGGCTGCAGCTGGCCGAAACCGTAGAACGCGGTGATCTTGTTGGCCTTGAACAGCGCCGCGATGCCGCCAGTGAACTGCTTCACGATGCCGTCCTTGCGGGCGACCATCTTCTTCACGTCGATCGCCGGCTTGTCGAAGCTGATGCCGTGCTGGTCGAACAGGTGGCCCATGTTCCAGAACTGGCGGCTGGAATCCAGCAGCGCCTTGGACGGGATGCAGCCCACGCGCAGGCAGGTGCCGCCCAGCGCCGGCTTGCCGTCCTTGCCCAGCGCGGCGTCGATGCAAGCGGTCTTCAGGCCCAGCTGCGCGGCGCGGATGGCGGCGTGGTAGCCGGCGGGGCCGGCACCGATGACGACGACGTCGAATTGCTGTTGTTCGCTCATTAGCTTCCTTCCTGAACTTGGTGGCGGGCGCGGGTTTGAACCTGCGGCGCCGCGAAACGAGACGGGAACCGTTGCCGGTTCCCGTCGTCGGCATCACATGCCCAGCAGCATGCGGTGCGGGTTCTCGAGCTGGTTCTTGATGTCGACCAGGAACAGCACCGCGTCCTTGCCGTCGATGATGCGGTGGTCGTAGGAGAGCGCGATGTACATCATCGGCGCGGCGATCACCTGGCCGTTCTCGACGATGGCGCGCTCCTTGATCGCGTGCATGCCGAGGATGGCGCTCTGCGGCGGGTTCACGATCGGGGTGGACATCAGCGAGCCGAAGGTGCCGCCGTTGGTGATGGTGAAGGTGCCGCCCTGCAGGTCGTCCAGGCCCAGCTTGCCGTCGCGCGCCTTCTTGGCGTAGTCGGCGATGCCCTGTTCGATCTCGGCGAAGCCCATGCGCTCGACGTTGCGCAGCACCGGCGTGACCAGGCCCTTGTCGGTGGACACGGCGATGCTGATGTCGGCGTAGCCGTGGTAGATCACGTCGTTGCCGTCGACCGACGCATTGACGATCGGGTGGCGCTGCAACGCGTTCGCCGCGGCCTTGGCGAAGAAGCTCATGAAGCCGAGCTTGATGCCGTGGGTCTTGACGAAGTCGTCCTGCAGCTCCTTGCGCATCTCCATGACCTTGGCGAGGTTGACCTCGTTGAACGAGGTCAGCATGGCGATGGAGTTCTTGGACTGCATCAGGCGTTCGGCGATGCGGGCGCGCATGCGGGTCATGGGGACGCGCTCCTCCGGACGCGCGCCGCCGGCCACGCCGGCGGTCTTGCCGCTGGCGTAGTTGACGATGTCTTCCTTGGTGACCATGCCGCGGCGACCGGTGCCGGCCACCTCGGCCGGGTTCACCCCGGAGGTGGTGGCGGCGAAGCGCGCACCCGGCGGGAGCTCGCCGCCGACCGGCTTCGGGGTGGTGCTGGCGGGCGCGGCGGCGTGCAGGGCGGCGGCCTTGTCCTTCGGCATCACCTCTTCGGCGCCGGCGGCCGGCTTGGGGGCCTCGGCGGCGGGGGCGGCGGCAGTAGCGCCTTCCTCGATCACCGCGATCACCTGCTGGCTGGTCACGGTGGCGCCGGCTTCGAACTTGATCTCCTTCAGCACGCCATCGACCGGCGAGGGCACTTCCAGCACCACCTTGTCGGTTTCGAGGTCGAGCAGGTTTTCATCGCGCTTGACCGCGTCGCCGGCCTTCTTGTGCCAGCTGGCGATGGTGGCGTCGGAAACGGATTCGGGGAGAACCGGGACTTTGACTTCAATGGCCATGAGGGCGTCCTGTCGGAATGCGGGAATGGGGTTAGTCGGCGTCGCTGTCGTCGCCGACCGGGTTCACCAGTGCGTCGGCCAGCAGCTTGTTGAGTTCGGCCACGTGCTCGGCCATGTGCCCGGCGGCGGGCGAGGGCGAGCGCAGGCGGCCGGCGTAGCCGAGCACCTGCTTGGGCTGCAGGCAGGCGCGCAGGTGGTGCTGGATCTGGTACCACGCACCCTGGTTCTGCGGCTCTTCCTGGCACCAGACCACGTCGGTGGCGGAGCCGAAGCGCTTCAGCTCGGCGACGAGCTCCGGGCGCGGGAACGGATAAAGCTGCTCCACGCGGACCAGCGCCACGTCCTTGATCTCCTTCTTCTGCGCTTCTTCCAGCAGGTCGTAGTAGACCTTGCCGGCGCAGACCACCACCCGCTTGACCTTCTTGGCGGTGGCGGTGGTGTCCGGGATCAGGCGCTGGAACTCGCCGCTGGCCAGCTCGTCCAGGCTGGACACCGCCAGCTTGTGGCGCAGCAGCGACTTCGGCGTCATCACCACCAGCGGCTTGCGGGTGCTCTGGCGCATCTGCCGGCGGATCATGTGGAAATCCTGCGCCGGGGTGGTGGGCGTGCAGACCACCATGTTGTCCAGCGCGCACAGCTGCAGGAAGCGCTCCAGGCGCGCCGAGCTGTGCTCGGGGCCCTGGCCTTCGTAGCCGTGCGGCAGGTACAGGGCCAGGCCGCACAGGCGGTCCCACTTGGCTTCGCCGGCGGCCAGGAACTGGTCGATCACGACCTGCGCGCCGTTGGCGAAGTCGCCGAACTGGGCCTCCCAGATGTCCAAGGTCATCGGGTCGGCGGTGGCGTAGCCGTACTCGAACGCCATCACCGCCTCTTCGCTGAGCAGCGAATCGATGATGGTGACGTCTTCCGGGTTCTGCACCAGCTCGCGCAGCGGCAGGTGGTAGGCGTCGGTGTTCTGGTCGTGCAGGATCGCGTGGCGGTGGAAGAAGGTGCCGCGGCCGCAGTCCTGGCCGACCAGGCGCAGGCGGTAGCCTTCGTCCAGCAAGGTGGCGTAGGCCAGGTTCTCGGCGAAGCCCCAGTCGGCCGGCTGCTCGCCGGCCGCCATCTTGCGGCGGTCCTCGTAGATCTTGGCCACGCGCGGATGCAGCTTGACTGCGTCCGGGATGGTGTTGATCTGCGACGCCAGCTTGTCCAGCGCCTTGCGCGGCACCTTGGTGTCGACCGGATCGGACAGCTTGCCGGCCAGGTACGGCGACCAGTCCACGGTCAGCGCGTCGGGCTGCGCCTTCACGATCTCGGTGGTGACTTCGCCGGCGTCGAGGCGGTCGCGGCAGGCATCGACCAGCGCCTGCGCATCGGCTGCGGACAGGGTGCCTTCCGCCGCCAGCTTCTCGGCGTACAGC
Organism: Thermomonas sp. LB-4; assembly: GCF_036409385.1. NCBI lineage: Bacteria > Pseudomonadati > Pseudomonadota > Gammaproteobacteria > Lysobacterales > Lysobacteraceae > Thermomonas > Thermomonas sp. LB-4. Next base: position 42,434 of record NZ_JAXOFT010000011.1, read on the forward strand.
TCGCGCGTGGTCTTCATCGCGCGGATCTTCTTGTACATCACCGGCTGGGTGGCCGCCGGCTCGTCGGCCTCGTTGTGGCCGTGGCGGCGGTAGCAGACCAGGTCGATGACCACGTCCTTGCCGAAGGCCTGGCGGAAATCGAAGGCCAGCTCGGCCACGAAGGCCACGGCCTCCGGGTCGTCGCCGTTCACGTGCAGCACCGGTGCGCCGACCATCTTGGCCACGTCCGTGCAATACAGGGTGGAGCGCGCATCCTCGGCGGCGCTGGTGGTGAAGCCGACCTGGTTGTTGACCACCACGTGCAGGGTGCCGCCGACGCGGAATCCGCGGGCCTGCGACATCTGGAACAGTTCCATCACCACGCCTTGGCCGGCGAACGCGGCGTCGCCGTGGATCAGCACCGGCATGACCTGCTTGCGCTCGGCATCGCCGCGGCGGTGCTGGCGCGAGCGGACGCTGCCGGCGACCACCGGGTCGACGATCTCCAGGTGCGAGGGGTTGAACGCCAGCGCCAGGTGGACCGGGCCGCCGGGGGTGGCGACGTCGGCGCTGTAACCCATGTGGTACTTCACGTCGCCGGTGTGGGCATGATCGCCCTGACGGGTCTTCTCGAACTTGCCCTCGAACTCGTCGAACAGCTTGCGCGGCGGCTTGCCCAGCGTGTTGACCAGCACGTTGAGGCGGCCGCGGTGGGCCATGCCCAGCACCACGTCCTTGACCCCGGCCTGGCCGGCGCGGCGGATCGCCACGTCCAGCAGCGGGATCAGCGAATCGCCGCCTTCCAGCGAGAAGCGCTTCTGGCCGACGTACTTGGTGTGCAGGTAGCGCTCCAGGCCTTCCGCGGCGGTCAGCCGCTCGAGGATGCGCTGCTTGTCTTCCTTGCTGCGGCCGTAATTGCCGGCGGCGGCTTCCAGGCGCTCGTAGATCCAGCGGCGCTGGTCGGCATCGGTGATGTGCATGAACTCAGCGCCGATGCTGCCGGCGTAGGTCGCACGCAGGCGCGCGTACAGGTCGCGCAGCTTCATCCGCGGCTGGCCGCCCACGCCGCCGGTGCTGAATTCGGTGTCCAGGTCGCTGCCGGACAGCTTGTGGAAGGCGAGGTCCAGATCCGGCGGGTTGACCGGCGGCGTCAGCCCCAGCGGGTCGGTGTTCGCGCCGAGGTGGCCGCGCGAACGGTAGGCGGTGATCAGGCGGCCGACGTGGCGCTCGCGCTCATCGCCGCTGCCGCTGCTGGCGGCGACCACGCCGCGCGCGGCCTGACGGCCGGCTTCGGCGATCTGGTCGATCACCGCGGAATGCGGGATGTCGCCGGCCTCGCGGCCCTTCAGGCCATCGAAATACTGCTGCCATTTGGGGTCGACGCTGTCGGGCGCGACCAGGTACTGCTCGTAGAGGTCTTCGATGAACGCGCCGTTGGCGCCGAGCTGGGAGGTTTGAGCGAACTGCTTGAGGAGACTGTCCACGGTGTGGCTAGCAACCTATCGGTGGGGTGGGGGGTGTGCCCGCCGGTACTGGCGTCAGACCGGGGCGGAACAAATTCTGAATGCGCGCAAGCAAAGAGCCGGAATTATAGCCGCAGGGGGGTCGCCGGCGCATGCGACCAAAGTCAAGAACGCGGCGATTTCATATTCCGAGGGCGCGATATTCAGTTACCGGACGGGAACGCTCCCAGATTTCCTCGAAGCGCTGCTGCAGCTGGCGCACCCGCGCGCGCGAATCGAACGCGGCCACGCCTTCGACGCGGTCGCCCTGGGTGCGGACGTAATACCCGCCGGCGTCGTTGGCGACCAGCGCCACCCGCTCCTCGCGGTAGACCGGGTCGTCCACCTCGCGGAACTGGAACACGCTGGGCAGGCGCTGGGCCAGCGCCAGCAGCTTGGCGTGGGCGGCCTGCGGGGCGGCGGCGTCGTGCAGCAGGACCTGCACCTGCACGTCACGGCCGGAGGTGGCGAAGCCGCGCATCGCGGCCAGGAAGTCGGGGTGGTCGAACAACCAGCCTTCAAGGTCGAGGCTGCGGATCCACAGGGCGCGGCGCGCCTCCGCGGCGATGCGGGTGGCGGCCTCGATGGCTGCCGGATGGTCGGTGATGCGGATCGGTTCGCTGCTGGCGTCGCCGTTCATGCTTCGTCCTCCTGTTCCAGCCGGTAATGGCCGGCGGCCAGCAGGGCGGCGACCGCCGCCCGTCCCGCCTGGCCCAGCCCAGCGTACAGCCCGCCATCGATACTGTCCGCGGCGGCCAGCCGACGGGCATCGTCGACGCCCAGTGGATAGGCGGTGCCGCCCGCGTAGAGCCGGGCTGCGTCCGCGTTGCTCCCTTCGCGGGTGCGGCGCCAGGCCATGCGCGACCACGGGTGGCGCCACAGCAGCGCGCCCTCGGCCAGCGCTTGTTCCATCGCGGCGCGCGGCAGCGGGCGGTCGTCGGCCGCCGGCAGCACCGCGCTGCGGTAGGTGGTGATGAAGCTGCCGAACCAGTCGCCGAAGCGGTCGGGATCGTCCATACGCAGCTGGCGCAAGGCCGTTTCCACCCGCTGCATGGCCGCCGCGTCGATCTCGCAGGCATCGGCTGGCAGGGCGAGGTCGGGGTCGGCGTAGCGCAGCTCGTCCGGGGCGTCGGCGGCCAGGGTATCGGCGTAGTCGCCCAGCAGCTCGGCGGCGGCGGGCGCGCGCATGCCCACCGAGAAGGTCAGGCACGGATCCTGGGCCACGCCGTGGTGCGGCACGCCGGGCGGCAGGTAGAGCATGTCGCCGGGTTGCAGCACCCAGTCGTGGGTCGGGTGGAATTCGCGCAGCAGCCTGATGTCGACGTCGTTGCGGAAGTCGAGCGGTGGATTGGGTGAAGCGTCGATCTGCCAGCGGCGGCGGCCCTGCGCCTGCAGCAGGAACACGTCGTACTGGTCCACGTGCGCGCCCACCGATCCGCCAGTGGCGGCGAAGCTGACCATCACGTCGTCGATCCGCCAGCGCGGCAGGAAGCCGAAGTGGGCTAGCAGGGCGCGAATGTCGGCGTCCCACTTGTCCACGTCCTGCACCAGCAGGGTCCAGTCATGGTCGGGCAGGCCGGGGAAATCGTCCTCCGCGAACGGCCCGTGGCGCACCTTCCAGCCATCGCTGGCCTTGTCGTGCTCGATCAGCCGCGCCAGCACGCCGTCCTCGCAGGCAAGGCCAGCGAGGTCTTCGGGTTCGATCGGGGACGCATAGCCGGGGAAGGCGTTGCGGACCAGCAGCGGGCGCTTCTGCCAGTAGTCGCGCAGGAACGTCGCCGGCGGCATGCCCAGCGGGGCCGGGCCGGCGGTGGCGTCGATCTCGATGGGCGGCGCCGCGGGCTGGGCCACCTCAGGCCTCCCGCGCCAGCCGCTCCGCCAGGCCGGTGTAGCGGCCCGGGGTCATGTCCAGCAGGCGCTGCTTGTCGGCCGCGGGCAGGTCCAGCGAATCGACGAAGGCGCGCATGGAGTCGGCGGTGATGCCATGGCCGCGGGTCAGCGCCTTCAGCTGCTCGTAGGGATTGGGCAGGCCGTGGCGGCGCATCACCGTCTGCACGGCTTCGGCCAGCACTTCCCAGCTGGCGTCGAGGTCGGCGGCCAGGCGCTCCGGGTTGACGCTGAGCTTGTTCAGGCCGCGCTGCAGGGCGTCGAAGCCGATCAGCATGTGGCCGAAGGCGGTGCCCAGTGCGCGCAGCACGGTGGAGTCGGTGAGGTCGCGCTGCCAGCGGCTGATCGGCAGCTTGATCGCGAAGTGCTCGAACAGCGCGCTGGCGATGCCGAAGTTGCCTTCGGCGTTCTCGAAGTCGATCGGATTGACCTTGTGCGGCATGGTGCTGCTGCCCACTTCGCCGGCCTTCACCGCCTGCTTGAAGTAGCCCTGCGAGATGTAGCCCCAGATGTCGCGGCACAGATCAATCGCGATGGTGTCGATGCGCTTGCAGGCATCGCACAGCTCGGCCACGCCGTCGTGCGGCTCGATCTGGGTGGTGTAGGGCTGCCAGTCGAGGTCCAGCGACTCCACGAAGCGGCGCGAGAACGCCGGCCAGTCCACGTCCGGATAGGCGGCCACGTGGGCGTTGTAGTTGCCCACCGCGCCGTTGATCTTGCCCGGCATCGGCAGCCCGGCCAGCACTTCGCCCTGCCGCTGCAGGCGCGCGACCACGTTGGCCAGCTCCTTGCCGACGGTGGTGGGGGAAGCAGTCTGGCCGTGGGTGCGCGAAAGCATCGGCAGCGCCGCGTGCTCGTGCGCCATCGCGCGCAGTTTCTGGATCAGCGCGTCGAGCTTCGGCAGCAGCACGTCCTCCCGCGCCTGGCTCAGCATCAGCGCGTAGGACAGGTTGTTGATGTCTTCGCTGGTGCAGGCGAAGTGCACGAATTCCAGCGCCGGGCCGAGCTCCGCGTCGTCCTCCAGCTGTTCCTTGATGAAGTATTCCACCGCCTTGACGTCGTGGTTGGTGGTGGCTTCGATGGCCTTCACCCGGGCGGCGTGCTCCACGCTGAAGCCGTCGGCCAGCGCGCGCAGGCGGGCGGCGGAGGAAGCGGAGAACGGAGCCAGCTCGGGGATGCCCGGCTCGGCGGCCAGCGCCAGCAGCCATTCCACTTCCACCCTCACGCGGGCGCGGATCAGCCCGTATTCCGAGAAGATCGGGCGCAGCGGATCGACCTTGCCGGCATAGCGGCCATCGAGCGGGGACAGGGCGGTCAGGGCGTCGGACATGGGGGCGGCGGCTGGCAACGGGGCCGATATTGTAGAGCGGAGGCTGCGCCGCTGCCTTGTGGAAGTGCGCCCGGCCGCGCAAGCTCCAGCCCTACACGTCAATCAACGGCAGGGCGAGATGGCCAGCAGCAAGCGCAGGGGATTCCGCAGCGAACACGACAGCATGGGCAGGCTGCAGGTGCCCGCAGACGCGCTGTGGGGGGCGCAGACCCAGCGCGCGGTGGACAACTTCCACATCTCCGGGCGGCCGATGCCGGCGGCATTCATCCGCGCGCTGGCGCTGGTGAAAGCCTCGGCGGCGCTGGTCAACGGGCACCTGGGGCTGCTGGATGGCAAGCGCGCCGGCGCCATCGTCGAGGCCGCCACCGCCGTGGCCGGCGGCGCGCATGCCGACCAGTTCCCGATCGACCGCTACCAGACCGGCTCTGGCACGTCCTCCAACATGAACGCCAACGAGGTGATCGCGCACCTCGCCGGCAAGGCCACCGGCCTGCCGGTCCATCCGAACGACCACGTCAACCTCGGCCAGAGCAGCAACGACACCATCCCCACCGCGCTGCGGGTGATGGCGGTGCGCGAGACCGAAGCCGCGCTGCTGCCGCAGCTCGAACACCTGCGCAACACCCTCGAGGCGCAGGCCAAGGCGATCGGCGCCGTGGTGAAGACCGGGCGCACTCACCTGATGGACGCCATGCCGCTGACCTTCGCGCAGGAGTTCGGCGCATGGGAGGCGCAGCTGGCGTCGGCGCAGGCGCGGATCGAGGACAGCCTGAAGCGGGTGGCGCGGCTGCCGATCGGCGGCACCGCCATCGGCACCGGCATCAACGCCCACCCGAAGTTCGGCAAGGCCGTGGCCAAGGCGCTGAATGCCGCCACCGGCCTCGGCTTCAGCCAGAACCCGAACACCTTCGAGGGGCTGGCCGCGCAGGACGACCTGGTGGAACTGTCCGGCCAGCTGAGCGTGCTGGCGGTGGCGCTGATGAAGCTCGGCAACGACCTGCGCTGGATGAACTCCGGCCCGCTGGCGGGACTGGGCGAAATCGAGCTGCAGGCGCTGCAGCCCGGCAGCTCGATCATGCCGGGCAAGGTGAATCCCGTGATCCCTGAGGCGCTGTGCATGGTCTGCGCGCAGGTGATCGGGCTGCACCAGGCCAATACCGTGGCCGGGCAGAGCGGCAACTTCCAGCTCAACGTGATGCTGCCGCTGCTGGCCGGCAACCTGGACGAGGCGATCGGCCTGCTGGCGAATGCCATGCGCGAGCTGGCCGACAACGCCATCGCCACGCTGAAGATCCGCCGCGACGTGGTGGCGCGGGCGCTGGACCGCAATCCCATCCTGGTCACCGCGCTCAATCCGGTGATCGGCTACGAGCAGGCCGCGAAGATCGCCAAGCGCGCCTATGCCGAGCAGCGCCCGGTGCTGGAGGTGGCGCTGGAGGACAGCGGCCTGACCGAAAAGCAGCTGCGCAGGCTGCTGGACCCGGCGGCGTTGGCCAAGGGTGGGATCAAGGGTTGACCGGTAACGTTTTCCGGCTGCGACGCCGCCAACCGTAGGCACCGTCCCGGACTTCCGACCAGCGCTAGTTCCGCTCGGGGTTGAACACGATCGGCACCGACACTTCGGCCGCCACCGGCTGGCCGTTGCGGGTGGCTGGCTGGAAGCGCCAGCGGCGCACCGCCTCCAGCGCGGCGCGGTCGAGATAACGGTTGCCGCTGCTCTCGGCCAGCGCCTGCCGCTCCACGCTGCCATCGGGCGCCACGGTGACGGTGATCCGCACGGTGCCGCCGGCGCCCATGCGCAGCGCTTCCTGCGGGTAGCGCGGGGCGGGCGTGGACAGCGGCTGCGGCTGGGCGCGGTCGCCCGGCGCCGGCGCGGCCGGGGCCACGGGCGGCGGCGGCGCGCGCCGGGCCGGTGCCTCGATGATGCGCGGCTGGCTGCTGTCCGGAGCGGATGCCGGGTCGGCCACGCTGCCCTTGCCGACCGTGCGCAGGCCGCTGGCGGTCGCGTTGCCGCCCTCGCTGCCGGCCACGTCCGGCGGGAGGGGGACAGGCAGCGCATCGGCTTGGCCGGCCGTGGCCTCGGTGCCGTCGGCCTTGTAGAAGTCGTAATCGCGGCGGGAGTTCAACCAGACCAGCAGGAACAACAGCAGGCCGACGCCGAAGGCGATGGCCAGGCGGATCGCCAGCTGGGGCGGCAGCAGCGGCTTGCGCTGCGGAAGCTGGGGGTCGGGCGCGGACATGGCCGCATTCTTGCACAGCCGCCGCAACGCGCTGTCATCACGGTCGCGCTCGGCGATAATGTGGGTTCACCCTCGCACCGCGAACCTCCCATGCTCGATCCCGCCCTGCTGCGCAACCAACCCGCCGAACTGGCCGAGCGCCTGCGCGCCACCCGCGGTTTCGAACTCGATGTCGCCAGGCTGGAAGCGCTGGAGGCCGACCGCAAGCGCATCCAGGTGCGCACGCAGGAACTGCAGAACCTGCGCAACACCCGCAGCAAGCAGATCGGCATGCTGAAGGCGAAGGGCGAGGACGTGGCCGCGGTGATGGCGGAAGTGGCCGGCTTCGGCGAGGAACTGAAGGCGTCCGAAATCGAGCTGGAGCGGATCCGCGGCGAGATCGAAGCCATTGCCGCCGGCATCCCCAACCTGCCCGATGCCAGCGTGCCGCTGGGCGGCGGCGAGGCCGACAACGTCGAGCAGCATCGCTGGGGCACCCCGCGCAGCTTCGATTTTGTGGTCAAGGATCACGTCGAACTCGGCGCGCGCCACGGCTGGCTGGACGGCGAGACCGCCGCCAAGCTGTCCGGTTCGCGCTTCACCGTGCTGCGCGGCCAGCTGGCCCGCCTGCACCGCGCGCTGGCGCAGTTCATGCTGGACCTGCACACCGGCGAGCACGGCTACGAGGAAACCAACGTGCCGGTGATCGTCAACGCCGAGTCGATGCGCGGCACCGGCCAGCTGCCCAAGTTCGAGGAAGACCTGTTCGCAACCCAGCTGGGCGAGCACAGGCGCTACCTGATCCCGACCAGCGAAGTGCCGCTGACCAATATCGTGCGCGACGAGATCCTCGACGCCGATCGGCTGCCGCTGCGGATGACCGCGCATTCGATGTGCTTCCGCTCCGAGGCCGGCAGCGGCGGACGCGACGTGCGCGGGATGATCCGCCAGCACCAGTTCGAGAAGGTCGAACTGGTCAGCGTCGCGAAACCGGAGGAGTCCGACGCCGAGCACCTGCGCATGACGCGCTGCGCCGAAACCGTGCTGGAAAAACTGGGCCTGCCGTACCGCAAGGTGCTGCTGTGCACCGGCGACATGGGCTTCGGCGCCACCAAGACGTTCGACCTGGAAGTCTGGCTGCCCTCGCAGGACACCTACCGCGAGATTTCCTCCTGCTCCAACTGCGGCGATTTCCAGGCCCGCCGCATGCAGGCGCGCTGGCGCAATCCGGCCACCGGCAAGCCCGAGCTGGTGCACACGCTCAACGGCTCCGGCGTGGCGGTGGGCCGCGCGCTGATCGCGGTGATGGAGAACTACCAGAACGCCGACGGCAGCATCGACGTGCCCGAAGCGCTGCGCCCGTACATGGGCGGGGCCGAGCGGATCGGCTGATCGTCAATGGGCAATCCGAACGGGCCCGGAAGGACCCGTTCGCGTTCTTCCGCGGCGCTCGCTCAGGCCGCCAGCGGCAGCGCTTCGCTGATCACGGCATGGGCGGCGGCCATGGCCTGGCTGCGCATCTCGGGCGAGATGGCCAGGCCCTCGGCCGTGACGAAGCTGACGTCGTCGATGCCGAAGAAGCCGAACACCTGGCGCAGGTAGGGCTCGATGAAATTGCGCCCTTCCGCCAGCGGGTAAAGCCCGCCGTAGGTCCCGGCCACGATCACCTTCTTGCCGCCGGCCAGCCCCACCGGGCCGGCTTCGGTGTAGCGGAAGGTCTGCCCGGCCACCGCCACCCGGTCGATCCAGGCCTTGAGCTGGCTGGGGATGCCGAAGTTGTACATTGGCACGCCGATGACCACCACGTCGGCGGCCAGGAATTCGTCCAGCGCGCGCTGCGCACGGGCGGCCTGCACCGCATCCGCCTTGGCCAGGCTGGCGCCGTCGAAATGGGGCAGGGTGTGGCTGCCGGCAAGGTCGCGGTGGGTGACTTCGAGGCCGGCGACGTCGCGCTGCCAGCGGGCCACGATGGCAGCGGAGAGTTCGCGGCTGGCGGAGTTTTCGGCGAGGATGCTGGAGTCCAGATGCAGCAGTTTCATGAGATGCGATCCCGGTGATGCGGCGCGGCCGCGATGGGATCAATGTAGATTGTTGCTTTTTTGGGATAAAGTAAGTCAAATACTACTTTACGTTCCATATTTGGAATTTCCCCATGCAGGACCTCAACGACCTTTACTACTTCGCCGTCGTCGTGGACCACGGCGGGTTCGCCGCGGCCGAACGCGCCCTGGGCATTCCGAAGTCGCGCCTGAGCCGGCGCATCAGCGCGCTGGAGGCCGAACTCGGCGTGCGCCTGCTGCAGCGCTCCACGCGGCGCTTCGCGGTGACCGACGTCGGCACCAGCGTGCACCGCCACGCGCAGTCGATGCTGGCCGAGGCGCAGGCGGCGCGCGAGGCGGTGGACCGGCTCAGCGCCGAACCCCGCGGCAGCGTGCGGGTCAGCGTGCCGGTGTCGATGGCGCAGCAGCAGATGCCCAAGCTGCTGCCTGAGTTCATGGCGCTGTATCCGAAGGTGCGGGTGCAGCTGACCGTCAGCAATCGCCGCGTGGATGTGATCAACGAGGGCGTGGATGTGGCCATCCGCGTGCGCAGCAAGCTGGACGAGGACGGCAGCCTGGTGATGCGCAGCTTCGGCCAGATCCAGGAATTGCTGGTGGCCAGCCCGAAATACCTGGACCGCGCCGGCCGACCGCGCACGCCGGAAGAGCTGGCCGACCACGTCACCCTGAGCGTGAGCGAGGATGAAGCCCGCCAGCGCTGGGAGCTGCACGGTCCGAACGGCGAGGTGCGCCGGATCGAGCTGCAGCCACGGGTCACCGGCTTCGACTTCCCGATGATGCAGGCAATGGCGGAGGGCGGCGAGGGCATCACCCTGCTGCCGGAAACCATCTGCGCCGACGCGGTGCGCAGCGGTGCGCTGGAGGTGGTGCTGCCGGACTGGCGCCTGCCGCAGGGCATTGCCCATGCGGTGTTTGCATCGCGCCGCGGCATGCTGCCGGCGGTGCGGGTGTTCATCGATTTCCTTGCCCAGAAACTCCCGAAGATGCTGGAGGGGGCGCGGCTGGAATGCAGCGACCCCGAATGCCTGAAGGCCAAGGCAAGGGCGAAGACCGGCGGGAAGGCCAAGGCCGCGCAGGGGTAATGGCGGAAGCGGTGAGATTCGAACTCACGGATGGTTTGACCCATCGGCGGTTTTCAAGACCGCTGCCTTAAACCACTCGGCCACGCTTCCGTAAGGGGCGGATTGTCGCATGCAGGGGCCGAGCTGGCACACTGTGCGCATGCCTTACACCCCCATCGTCGCCACCCTCGGCTACGTGCTGTCGCCCGATGGCGGCAGCGTGCTGATGATCCATCGCAACGCGCGGCCCGGCGACCACCACCTCGGCAAGTACAACGGCCTGGGCGGGAAACTCGAGGCGGACGAAGACGTGCTGGCCGGCATGCGCCGCGAGATCCGCGAGGAGGCTGGGATCGAGTGCACGGCGCTGCGCCTGCGCGGCACGATCAGCTGGCCGGGCTTCGGCAAGCATGGCGAGGACTGGCTGGGCTTCGTGTTCGTGGTGGATGCGTTCGAAGGCGCGCCGCTGGAGCGCAACCCGGAAGGTGCACTGGAATGGGTGGCGCGCGAGCGCATCCTGGAACTGCCCTTGTGGGAGGGCGACCGCCACTTCCTGCCACTGGTGTTCGATGATGACCCGCGCCCGTTCCATGGGGTGATGCCGTACCGAGATGGGCGCATGCTGTCGTGGCGGTACTCCCGTTGTTGACGTCAGCGCATTTTGGGGTCGTTTTTAATGGAGCTCCATGGCCGTAGCCGGGCGTGTTCGATGCCAACAAGAATGGCTTTCGTTGGTCGTTGCGCGGGAGTCGCGAACACTCCCACGCGGGCATTGCCGTTACCTTCCCAGAGACCGATGATTCTGGGCGTCCCGAGCTTCGCTGCATCCGCCAGTAATTGGTCGGAGACGTCCCGTGCCGGGTCGAAGCCAAATACATCGGAGATGTGGGGACGGGTAACGTACGACTTCCAGACATCCTTGGCCTGTTTGCTCCAGGCTTGATTGGTGTCATGGGTGCCGATGTGGGCCGCGCGCAATTCGCCATGGCGGCGATAGCGGAATAGATAGCAGCCACTCATGAAGCCGGTGATGACAGTAGTGCCACGGATCCCGCAAAAGGTGCTGAGGCCTGGAACGTAGTGCAAGAGCGTGTACGACATGGTCTTGCCGCTATTGCTCGTCAGTGTTTGATTCTTGGTACGTTGTTTCTGCATCTTGTGCTGAAGCCCGCTCAGACTGCCAACGGCGGCGCTTTTGATCGGGTTGTCGAACTCTTCATTGATGAAGTCGTACATGGTTTTGGCATGCCTCGCGAGGGTGTCTGCCGAGAGTTACGCTGGCGGCATGGAAATACGGCCAGGGGACAGGATGGGCGCATACTCCGCTTCCACATCCTGCGGAGTCTGGCCATGACCATCAAAGCCTGGGGCGCCCACGCCGCCGACAAGCCCATCGTCGCCATCGACATCGAGCGCCGTGCGCCGGGGCCGCGCGACGTGCAGATCGAAATCGCCTACTGCGGCATCTGCCATTCCGACCTGCATACCGTGCGCGCGGAATGGGCGGGCACCCTGTACCCGTGCGTGCCCGGGCACGAGATCGTCGGCCATGTCAGCGCGGTCGGCGCCGAAGTCTCCGGCTTCCAGGTGGGCGATACCGTCGGCGTGGGTTGCATGGTCGGCAGCTGCCGGCATTGCGCCGCCTGCGGCGAGGGGCTGGAGCAGTACTGCGAGCAGGGCATGGTCGGCACCTACAACGGCCCCACCGCGGACGCGCCGGGCCACACGCTGGGCGGCTATTCGCAGCGCATCGTGGTCGATCAGGATTTCGTGCTGCGCGTGCACCACCCGAAGGAACAGCTGGCGGCGGTGGCGCCGCTGCTGTGCGCGGGCATCACCACCTATTCGCCGCTGCGGCACTGGAAGGTGGGGCCGGGCAAGAAGGTCGGCATCGTCGGCATCGGCGGGTTGGGCCACATGGGCATCAAGATCGCGCACGCGATGGGCGCGCGGGTGGTGGCGTTCACCACCAGCGAATCCAAGCGCGCGGAAGCGCACGGGCTCGGCGCCGACGAGGTGGTGATCTCGCGCGATGCCGCGCAGATGAAGGCGCAACGCAACAGCTTCGATTTCATCCTCGATACCGTGGCGGCCAGCCACGACCTCGATGCGTTCTCCGCGCTGCTCAAGCGCGACGGCACGCTGTGCCTGGTGGGCGTGCCGGAGCATGCGCACCCCTCGCCGAACATCGGCAACCTGATCTTCAAGCGCCGCGCGATTGCCGGCTCGCTGATCGGCGGCATTGCCGAGACCCAGGAGATGCTGGATTTCTGCGCCGAGCACGGCATCGTCGCCGACATCGAGATGGTGCGCGCGCAGGACATCGATGCGGCCTACGAACGGATGCTCAGGAGCGACGTCAAGTACCGCTTCGTGATCGACGCCGCGACGATGTGAGGCGCCGAGATTGTCCACAGCTGCTGTGGACCGGTGGTTGCATAAGGATGTGGATAAGCGGCTGATCGCAAGCCGTGGCGATGTTTCCAGCGGGGTGGCGATTATTTCGCCACCCCGCTCTCGTTGCCCGCGCCGACGCGGTGGCGGTTGTCCACAGCGCTTGTGGATGGAACTCGTATAAGGGTGTGGATAACCGCCTGCGCGCCAGGCGTGGCGCGGCTGTCAACAGTTGTGGTGAAAAAAACACCAGCGATTTTCAGGCGTGCGGCGCGCTCCGGGAAACGCGTTGTCCACAACCGCTGTGGATGGAAATCGTATAACGGTGTGGATAACCGTCCGAGCGCAAGGCGGGGTGCGGCTGTCAATGGAGTTGGCTAAAAAGTAGCCATGCGTTTCACGCCCGTGGTGGGGATCAGGCTTCGATCTGCCGCGCGGGGTCCGAGAGCTCCAGTTCGCGCAGCACCACGCTGGCTTGGGTGCGGTTGCGCACGCCGAGGCGCTCGAAGATGGCGGTCAGATGCGCCTTCACCGTGCGTTCCTGCACGTCCAGGCGGTCGGCGATCTGCTTGTTGAGCAGGCCTTCGGCGACCAGCGCCAGCACCCGGAACTGCTGCGGCGACAGGCTGGCCAGGCGCGCGGCCAGGTCCGCGTCCTGCGGCGCGCTCTGCGCCCGCGCCACGCTGGCGCGCAGCGCCGGTGGCAGCCAGGTCTCGCAGGCCAGCACGCAGCGGATGGCGTCGCGCAGTTCGTCGAGGCCGGCGCTCTTCGGCAGGTAGCCGGCGGCGCCGTGGTCCAGCGCGCGGCGCACCACGCGCGGGTCGTCGTTGGCCGAGACCACGATCACCGCCACGCCCGGGAATTGCGCGCGGATCGCCGCCAGCCCGGCCAGGCCGTGGTTGCCCGGCATGTGCAGGTCCAGCAGCACCAGGTCGACCTGTGGCTGCGCGTCCAGCAGCGCCAGCACCTGGTCCAGCGCGCCGGCTTCGAACAGCTGCACGTCGCCCAGCGCGTCGCGCGCGGCCTGCCGCAACGCGGCGCGGAACAGCGGGTGGTCGTCGGCGATCAGCAGGGAAGCCATGGCCTTACTGCGCCGTCCAGCCCCCGTCCACCGGCATCGCCGTGCCGGTGATGTTGTGCGCCTCGCGCCGGCACAGGAACACCGCCAGCGCGGCGATCTCGGCGGGCAGGGTCATGCGCAGGCTGGGCTGCTTTTCCGCCAGCAGCGCGCGCACGCCGTCGTCGCGGCTGCCGCCCTGCATGCGCGCCTCGATCTGCGGCTCGATCAGCGGGGTCTCCACCCAGCCCGGGCAGATGCAGTTGACGGTGATGCCGCCGGAATCGCGGTTGCCCTGCGCGGCATATTCCAGCGCGGCGACCTTGCTCAGCCCGACGATGCCGAACTTGCTGGCCACGTACGGCGCCTTGTCCTTCGATGCCACCAGCCCGTGCACCGAGGCGATGTTGACCACGCGGCCGTAGCCGCGGCCGGCCATCGCCGGCATCGCCAGGCGCATGGTGTGGAAGGCGGAGGAGAGGTTGATGGCGATGATGTCGTTCCACTTCGCCACCGGCATTTCGTGCAGGGGCACCGCGTGCTGGATGCCGGCATTGTTGACCAGGACGTCGATGCCGCCGTTCGACCAGCCGGCAAGCTCTGCCATCATCGCCTCGATCGCCGCGGGGTCCCGCAGGTCGGCGCCGAAATGCGCGGTGCCGCCACCGCCCGCGGCGTCCACCTCGGCGAGCGCGGCGGCGATCTGCCCGGGCGAGCCCAGCCCGTTGATCGCCACCTTCGCGCCGGCGGCGGCAAGGCCCTTGGCGATGGCCAGCCCGATGCCGGACGTGCTGCCGGTCACCAGCGCGGTGCGGCCCTGCAGGAAGGTGTCGCTCATGGTGCGGCTCTGCAACGATGGGGAAGCGCATACGCTAGCAGGAACGCGCTGGCGCCTGCTGGTACGAAAGTACGATGCGACGCGCCGCGGCAGCAGCTATGGTCGCGGCATGAACACACTCCGCCATTGTGTCCTCGCCGTGGCCGCCGCCCTGGCGGCCGGCTGCGCCAGCCTGCCCGCCGCGAAGGAAACCGCCGCCATGTTCAGCCAACCGCGCGCCACCGAACATCGCGGGCAGGACGACCTGCTCACCGGCGGGCTGGGCCTTGCCGGCCTGCAGTCGATGCTGCCGCCGGGCTTCGCCGACGCCGCGCATCCGACCCCGGCCGAGCTGCGCAAGCGCGCGCTGTGGAGCAACTGGCGCGGGATCGCGGATCTTTCGCCCGGCGGCGGCTACGGCAGCCTGTACGGCAGCGTCGCCGCCGTACCGGGCCGCGAGTTCAGTGCGTTCGCCAAACTCGCCGGGGCGACCCAGCCGCATCGCGTGCTGGTGCAGCTGCCGGACGCCTTCGACGCCGGCAAGCGCTGCGTGGTGGTGGCCGCCTCGTCGGGTTCGCGCGGCATTTACGGCGCGATTGCGGTTGCCGGTGCGTGGGGCCTGCCGCGCGGCTGCGCGGTGGCCTATACCGACAAGGGCGCGGGCACGGACTATTTCGATCTGGATGCGGGGCAGGACGTGGCCGCCGACGGCACCTTGGCGCCTGCGGACGCCGCGTTGGCATTCGTTCCGCAGCCGGCCAGCGGCAGCGGCGTGGCGTTCAAGCACGCGCATTCGCAGGACAACCCGGAGGCCGACTGGGGCCGCCACGTCAAGCAGGCCGCCCAGTTCGCGCTGGCCACGCTGGATGCGCAGCTGCCGCAGCAGGCGCCGTTCACCTTCGACAACACCCGCGTCATCGCGGTGGGCATCTCCAACGGCGGCGGCGCGGTGCTGCGCGCCGCGGAAGACGGCGAGCCGTGGCTGGACGCGGTGGTTGCGGGTGAACCCAATGTGCTGGCCGAGGCCGCCGGCGCGCGCAGCCTGTACGACTACACCACCGAAGCCGCGCTGCTGATGCCCTGCGCGCTGCCGCAGCTGGGCATCCCGGCGATGCCGGGGCTGGACGCGAAGTGCGCGGCCCTGGCCGCGCGCGGCCTGCTGTCCGGCGCGACCGCGGACGCCCTGCAGAAGGACGCCCTGGCGAAGCTGCGCGCCGCCGGCTGGACCGATGCGGCGCTGCGCGCCGGCGCGATCAGCGTGGGCTTCGACCTGTGGCGCGCGGTGGCGGTGGGCTATGCCTCCGCCTACGGCCGCTACGCGCATGACGCCCATCCCTGCGGGTACCGCTATGCGGCGCTGGGTGCGGACCTGCAGCCGCGTGCCGTGACCGATGCCGAGCGCGCCGCGTGGTGGGCCGACGGCAGCGGCATTCCGCCCGGCGCGGGCGTTGGCATCGTCGATCCGCAGCCGCTTGCGGACATGGGGCTGAGCGGCCTGCAGTGCCTGCGCGCACTGTGGGCGGGCGACGGTGCCGATGCGCGGCGGGTGCGCGCGGGCATCGAGGAAACCCGCGCCAGCGCGCCGCGCGCCGGGTTGCCGGTGGTGGTGATCCATGGCACCGACGACGGCCTGGTGCCGCTGGCGTTCTCCAGTGCGCCGTACGTGGCGATGGCCAGGGCCGCTGGCCGCGACGTGCGCTACTGGCAGGTGCGCAACGCCCAGCACTTCGACGGGTTCCTTGCGCTGCCGCACATGGCGGCGGCCTACCTGCCGCTGCTGCCGTACGTGTACGAGGCGCTGGATCGGGTCGATGCGCACCTCGACGGCAAGGCCGCGCTGCCCGCCGATGCCGTGGTGGCCACGGTGCCGCGGATGGGCAAGCCGCTGGAGGCGCGGCATCTGGCCATGCCGGACTGATCGCGCGGCGAAGCCTTGCCGGCGGCAAGGCGTGGCCCGCCGCAGTTGCCCGCCGCAGTTGACCGCAGGCGGCGCAGGGCCGGCGACGGGGGCTCCACGCTGGCCTGTCGCGCGGTGGGGTAGGCTCCGCGTACAGGCATACCGGAGCAGCCGATGAAGCAGCGCCATTTCTCGATGTTGCGCGATTTCCACCTCGCCGACTGGTTCACCCTGGCCAATGCCTTCTGCGGCACCGGCGCGATTTTCGCCGCGATGCGCTTCCTGCAGGACGGCGTTGTGCGCGACCTGCTGATCGGCATGGCGCTGATCCCTCTGGCGTTCGTGTTCGACGCGCTGGACGGACGCATCGCCCGCTGGCGCAAGGTGTCCTCCACGCTGGGGCGCGAGCTGGATTCGCTGGCCGACGTGATCAGTTTCGGCGTCGCGCCGGCGGCGCTTGCCTATGCCTGCGGCCTGCAGGGCGGCTGGGACTGGCTGATCCTGAGCGGCTTCGTGGGCTGCGGCGTGAGTCGGCTGGCGCGCTACAACGTCACCGCGGAAACCCTGGCCGACGGCGGCGACAAGGTGAAGTACTTCGAGGGCACGCCGATCCCGACCAGCGTGGTGCTCGTCGGCATGCTGGCGTGGGCCGCCTGGCGCGGCGACATCGGCGCCGACCTGTGGCTGGGCGTGATCCGGCTGGGCCCGTGGCAGCTGCACCCGCTGGCGCTGGTGTTCGCGCTGTCCGGCGCGCTGATGATCAGCAAGACTCTGCGCATCCCCAAGCCCTGAAATCGCCTGCGATGGCGGTGTCATCCCGGCGTTGCTAGCATCGGTGCATGGACGGAGGGGACATGGCGGAAGCATCCAACGATTTCGCGGCGCTGACGCGCCAGTATCTGGACCTGTGGGGGCAGGCGCTGCGCGGCGCCGCGCCGCAGCCGGGCCTCGATCCGGGCCAGTTCGGGCTGGGGGACATGTTCGAGGCGTGGCGTCGCCAGGCCGGCGGCCAGGGCGGTTTCGGCGCCGCGATGGAGCATTTCAACCGCCAGAGCAGCGACTGGTACGCGCAGATGCAGCAGGTGGCGGCGCGCTTTGCCGGCCGCGATCACAGTGCCGGCGACGTGGCCGCCGCCTGGCGCGAGGCCTTTGGCGGCAGCCATCCTTTCGCCGGCCTGATGGAGGGCATGCGTGGGCCGGGGCTGGAGACCATCGCGCAGTGGGGCGAGGCAGGCATGCCGTCGCTGCACGGCCTGCGCGCGGAAACCGCGGCGGCGCTGCGGATGCCTGCATTCGGCTTCAGTCGCGAGCACCAGGAGCGGCTGCAGGCGCTGGCGCTGGCGCAGCTGCGCTGGCAGGAGGCGCAGCAGGAGTACGCCAGGTTGATGGCGAAGGCCTCGCGCGATGCGTTCTCGCGCTTCGAATCCAGGCTTGCCAGCCACGAAGAGCCGGGCCAGCAGATTTCCAGCGCGCGCGCCCTGTTCGACCTGTGGGTCGACGCCGCGGAGGAGGCCTGGGCGGAGCTGGCCCTGTCGCAGGAATACCGCCATGCGTTCGGCGCGCTGGTGAATGCGCAGATGCGCCAGCGCGCGGCCGCGCAGGCGATTGGGGAACAGGTTGCCAGCACCTACGGTTGGCCGGAGCGCGGCGAGCTGGACAGCGCCCACCGCAAGATCGCCGAGCTGGAGCGGCAGCTGCGACGGATGCAGCGCGCGCCGACGCCGGCGGCTGCTGGCAGTGTGGCGCCGGGCAAGCCGTCGCCGAAGCGGACGTCCGCGGCCAGCAAACCGTCCGTAGCCAGGGCGGCACCAGGCGGAAAGGCAGCGGCGAAGAAAGAGCCGGCAGCCGGCATGGCGAAAACAGCTGCAAGGAAAGTCGCCGGGAAGATCGTGAAGCAGGCCGCGAAGGGCAGCGCAGCCGCGGCGAACGCGCGTACGGGCAAGCCTGTTGCCAGGGGGCGTTGAAATGATCGGACCGCTGAACATCACGTTGGATTCGCTGGCCGAGGAAAGCAGTCGGCTGCAGCGCAAGCTTTCCGCCAGCATCGGAACCCTGCGCGACATGGGCGAGGTGGATTTCGGCGTCACCCCGCGCGAGGAGGTCTGGCGCGACGGCAGGGTGGTGCTGTACCGCTTCAAGGGCGAGCGTGCCCCCACCGCGCGGGTGCCGATCCTGATCGCCTACGCGCTGGTCAACCGCCCGTACATGGTCGACCTGCAGGCCGACCGTTCGCTGGTCAAGGGTTTGCTGGCGCGCGGCGAGGACGTCTACATCATCGACTGGGGCTACCCGGACCGCTCCGACCGCTTCCTCACCCTGGAGGACTACATCGAGCGCTTCATCGGCGGCGCGGTGGAGCACCTGTGCGCGGCGCAGGGGCTGCCTTCGGTCAACCTGCTGGGGATCTGCCAGGGCGGCGCGTTCTCGCTGTGCTACGCCGCGCTGCATCCGGACAAGGTGAAGAACCTCATCGCCATGGTGACGCCGGTGGACTTCCACACCGCCGACAACATGCTGTCGAACTGGAACCGCGAGATCGACGTGGACCTGCTGGTCGACACGCTCGGCAACGTGCCGGCCGACATGATGAACTTCACCTACCTGATGCTGAAGCCGTGGCGGCTGTTCGCGCAGAAGTACGTGGGCATGGCCGACATCCTCGACGACCGCAGGGCGATGGAGGATTTCCTGCGCATGGAGAAGTGGATCTTCGATTCGCCCGACCAGGCCGGCGAGGCGTTCCGCGAGTTCAGCAAGCAGTTCTTCCAGGAGAACCGCTTCGTCACCGGCGGCGCGAAGGTGGGCGACCGCGAGGTCCACCTGGGCCTGCTGGAAATGCCGATCCTCAACATCTACGCCGAGCAGGACCACCTGGTGCCGCCCGACGCCTCGCGCGCGCTGCGCGGGCTGTGCGGCAGCCAGGACTACACCGAGCTGTCGTTCAAGGGCGGCCATATCGGCATCTACGTGTCCGGCCGCGCCCAGCAGGAAGTGCCGCAGACCATTCACGACTGGCTGGCGAAGCGGTCGCGCTGAGGATGCGCGCGCCGCCGCGCTGGCTGCTGCATGCGGTGCAGTGCCTGGGCATCCTGTGGGCGTCGCCGGTCAGCGCGATCGGCCTTGCGGCGGGGCTGGCGGCGCTGGCGGGCGGCGCGCGCGCGCAGTTCAGCAGGCGCGACCTGGCCTGCATCTTCCACCGCGTGCCGTGGGGGCCGGGCGGCGCGCTGACGTTGGGCAACGTGATCCTGGACACCGGCGACGACCTGGGGCGCGCGTGCAATACCTATGCGCACGATGCCGGCCATGGCCACGAGCCGCGCATCCGGCTGTGCGACCACGAGCGTGCGCATGTCCTGCAGTACATGGCGCTGGGCGTGCTGTTCCTGCCGCTGTACCTGCTGCACGGTGGGGTGGCGGCGCGCAATCCGTTCGAGCGCGCGGCCGACCGCTACGCGCGCACCGGCCGCGGGTGGTGGCCCTGGTCTCGCCCCTGAATGCGGTTGGCCGACCGGCGGCTGCGCTGAATGGGCGGTCCTTAGCCTTTTCCTAACCATGCCGGGGGTAGTCTCTGCGGACCGGAGAAAAACTCCACGGCGCGCAAGGCGCCACGGAGAATCGCTCCGGCCCGACCCGGTCCCCTCCAGGCGCAATGCCCGCGAGACCGGGTTTTTCATGCGCGTCGGCCGGTTTCCCTGCTGCCGATAGGCGCGGACAAAAAAATCCCGGCCAGGGGCCGGGATTCCAGGGCTGCCCGCGGGCAGCGGGGGTCAGAACAGCTCGACGCTGCCGGCGTCCATCGTCTGCTGCAGGACGGCCTTGTGCGGCGGGCGTTCCCACTCGCCGCGCATCTGCGCGATGCGGTTGCCGATATTGGCCAGCGCCTTGCGCATTTCCGGGTCCTGGAAGCCGTGGCTGCCGCGCAGCAGGTCGTGCAGGGTGGTGGCTTCGTTGTTGATCTGCTCGAGCCGCTGCAGGTGCACGCCTGCGGCGCCCAATGCCTGGGTGGCGATGTCCTCGAACTGCAGCGAACGCACCGCTTCCGCCACCGAGGCGTCGATGGCCCGGCCGCAGTCGGCGATGTCGCGCATGCCGTTGCCCAGGCTGCGGTGGATGCCCTCGACGCGGTCCATCATCGAGGCCGATTCGCTGCGCGCCACGCGCACGCGGTCGAGATCGCGCGAGGCCGTCTGCGACACGGTTTCGCGGACCTTGGCGATGGATTCCTTGGCGTTGTGGGCCAGCTTGCGGATCTGCTCGTTGAAGGCGGTGCTGCGCTCGGACAGGTTGCGCACCTCGTCGGCCACCACCGCGAAGCCGCGGCCCGCCTCGCCGGCACGCGCGGCCTCGATGGCGGCGTTCAGCGCCAGCAGGTTGGTCTGGTCGGCGATCGACTTGACGTCTTCCAGCAGCGCGAAGATGCCGTCCAGGTGCCCGGCCATCGCGTCGATGTGGCTGACGGTAACGCCGCTCTGGCCGCTGGCCGCTTCCAGCGCCTCCACCAGCTGCTCCATCTGCTGGGTGGCCTGCTGGGCGAAGCGGGAGATATCGATGGAGCCGCTGTCGTCGCCGGTGCGCTCGACCAGCCGCGCCACCACCGTGCTCTGCTCGCGCGACTTGCGGTTGACCGCATCGAAGCTGCCGCCGAGCTTGGCCACCGACTCGCGGATCAGGGTGCGGGTGCGCTCGATCTCGGCATGCGAACCGCTGATCTCGTTGCCGACGAAGCCGCGCAGCTCGCCCAGCAGCTCGGCGTGGTCGCGCAGGACCTGCGCCTCGGCCTTGCTGGGCAGGGCGCGCCAGGCCACCACGCCCCAGGCCGCGGCTGCGGTGACCACCAGGGCCATGCGGACGGCCATCGGCCAGGACAGGGCCTCGGCAATGAACAACAGCAGCATCAGCACCATCGGTGCGGCGATGCGGAGCAGGGCGCGGGGTTCCATCGTCGATCTCGTCGGGGACTCGCTGAAGATAACGGCCGAGGTGGCGGCCAGCTTTAGCGGCGCCGGTGGCGGCAGTCAGGCGCCGCCGGGGTTGGTGCTGGCCAGCAGGGCGCTGGCGATCCCGGACAGCGGCAGCACCTGCTGCGCGGCACCGAGCGTGTAGGCGGCGCCCGGCATGCCCCAGACCACGCAGCTGGCCTCGTCCTGCACCATGGTGGCGGCGCCGGCCTTGCGCAGCGCCAGCAGGCCGCGCGCGCCGTCGTCGCCCATCCCGGTGAGCAGCGCGGCACTGGCGTTGGCACCGGCGGCCTGCGCCACCGATTCGAACAGCGCATCGACGCTGGGGCGGTGGCGGCGGATCGGGTCGTCCTCGCCCAGCCGGCAGCGCCAGCGTGCGCCGCTGCGCTGCACGCGCAGGTGCAGCCCGCCCGGGGCGACGTAGGCGTGGCCGGCCAGCAGCGGCATGTCGTCCTCGGCCTGCACCACGGTCATCTTGCTGTGGCGGTCCAGGCGCTCCGCGAACGGCTTGCTGAAGGCGGCCGGGATGTGCTGGGTGATGACGGTGGCCGGCGCGTCGGCCGGCATCTGTTCGAGGATCACGCGGATCGCTTCGGTGCCGCCGGTGGAGGCACCGATGGCGATCAGCCGGTCGGTGGTGCGGTACTTGATCGCCGTGGGCTGCGTGCTGGCCGCGGATGCGCCGGGTTGCAGGCGGGCGACCCGGGCGCGGGCCGCGTGGCGCACGCGCTCGCAGAGCTCACTGGCGTAGTTGTTCAGGCCGCGCTCCACGTCGAGCTTGGGCTTGGTGACGAAATCCACCGCGCCCAGCGCCAGCGCATCGAGGGTGACCTGGGCCCCGGCCTCGGTCAGCGAGGACACCATCACCACCGGCATCGGCCGCAGCCGCATCAGGTTCTGCAGGAAGGTCAGCCCGTCCATGCGCGGCATTTCGACGTCGAGGGTGAGCACGTCGGGTTCGAGCTGCTTGATCTTGTCGCGTGCGATCAACGGGTCGGAGGCGGTGCCGACGACCTCGATGCCCGGATCTTGCGACAGGATTTCGCTGAGCACCTGACGCACCAGCGCCGAGTCGTCGACGATCAGCACGCGTACCTTGCCGGGACGCAGGGGTGTTTGCATGGCCATCAGAACAGCTCCACGGAACCGGCCACCGGCTTCTGCGCCAGCTGGCTGCGATAGGCGCGCTCGACCCGCGCGATCTCGCCGGCCGCGGGCAGGCGCTTGACCAGCGTGCGGCCGGTGCGCACGAAGAAACACACCTTGCGCGGCTGCACTCCGAACAGGTCCTGGGCCACGATCGGGATGCGTTCCGCGGTGAGGTAGTTGAGCACGAAATTGCCGTTGCGGGTGCCGATCGGGTCCAGGGTCATGCCGGGCAGCACGTTGCCGCCCCCGAACACCTTCGCCTGCAGGCGCTGGCGCGAGGCGCCCGCCTTCAGCAGGCCGTTGATCAGCAGTTCCATCGCATGGGCGCCGTAGCGCGCGCTGCCGTCGCCCGGTGCAGCGTCGGGCAGCATGAAGTGGTTCATCCCGCCGACGCAGGCGCTGGGGTCGTAGAGGCAGGCCGCCACGCAGGAGCCCAGCACGGTGGCCAGCGCGATCGGATCCGACGAAACCCGCCACTCCGCCGGCAGCAGCTTGATCACGTCCGCGTCCAGCGCCGGGTCGTAGTAGGTCCCCGGCGGCGGCACCCGGACCGCGGCGACGCTGGCCGGCAGCACGCTCATCGGCCGTCCTGGGCGGCGCGATAGATGGTCCTGCCGCAGGGCTGCACCACGTCCAGCGCATGGGCGAAGCTTTCCGAATGCCCGGCATAGAAGCGGCCGTCTGGCGCCAGCAGCGGGGCAATCTTGCGCAGCACCTCGTACTGGGTGGGCTTGTCGAAGTAGATCATCACGTTGCGGCAAAACACCGCCAGGAAGCGCTGGCGCATCCCGTAGTCCGGCGCCAGCAGGTTGAGCTGGCGGAAATCGACCAGTTGGCGCAGGTGCGGCTTCACCCGCACCAGGCCCTCGTTGGGACCGGTGCCGCGCAGGAAGAAGCGGCGCTTGCGCTCCGGCGAGAGGTCGGCGATGCGGTCGATCCCGTAACTGCCCGAGGCCGCGGTGCTCAGAGCGTTGGTGTCGATGTCGGTGGCGAGGATGCGCACCGGCGGGGTATCCGAGTTGAACGCCTCGCAGGCGGTGATTGCCAGCGACCACGGTTCCTCGCCGGTGGAGGCGGCGCAGCACCAGATGTCCGCCGGCTCTCCGCGGGGCAGGGCGCGCAGCTGGTCGCGCAGGGCATCGAAATGGTGGGCCTCGCGGAAGAACGAGGTGAGGTTGGTGGTCAGCGCGTTGATGAACGCCTGTTCCTCGCTGTCCGGATCGGCTTCCACCAGGTCCAGGTAGTCGGCGCACGTGGACAGGCCGCGCGCGCGGATGCGCCGCGACAGCCGGCTGTAGACCATGTCGCGCTTGTGTTCGGCAAGATGGATGCCGGCGCGGGTGTAGATCATCCGGCAGGCGCGGCGGAAATCGCGGTCGTTGAACTCGAAGCCCGCGCCGGTGCTGTCGCGGTCGGTGGTGCCCTCAGCCATGGGCCATCTCCGCCTGTTGCGTCTGCAGCCGCGTGTGCAGGGCCGCCGCGTCCAGCGCCGGCGCGTACAGGTAGCCCTGCGCCTCCTCGCAGCCGTGGTCGTGCAGCCAGGCCGCCTGCGGCATGTCCTCCACGCCCTCCGCCACCACCCGCAGGCCCAGCGCGCGCGCCAGCATCAGGATCCAGCGCACGATCGCCGCATCCTCGCCGTTGACCAGCATCCCGCTGACGAAGCTGCGGTCGATCTTGACCCGGTCGATGCGGAAGCGGCGCAGCATCGACAGCGACGCATAGCCGGTGCCGAAGTCGTCGAAGGCCAGGTTCACCCCGCGCGAACGCAGGACCGCCAGCGCCTCGGCACCCGCACTGTCGTGGGTGAGGGCGATGGTCTCGGTGATCTCCAGCTCCAGCCGCTCCGCCGGCAGCCCGGCGGCGGCCAGCGCCACCTGGACTTCGGCCACCAGCGACTCGGCCAGCTGCGCGGGGAACAGGTTGACGCTCACCGAGGTGTCCGGATCGGGCCACTGCGCGGCGTCCCGGCAGGCGCGCCGCAGCACCCAGGCGCCGACTTCCGCGCCCAGCGGGCTGCGTGCCAGCAGGTCGATGAACTCGCCCGCCGGCACCATCCCGCGCTGCGGGTGCCGCCAGCGCAGCAGCGCCTCGGCACCGCAGATGCGGCCGGTGGCCAGCTCGACCTGCGGCTGGTAGTGGAGCTCGAACTCGCCCTGCGCAAAGGCGCGGCGCAGGTCGCGGTCCAGGTCGCGACGGGCCAGGGCGTCGGTGCGCATCGCCGCCTGGTAGCGGCAAACCTGCCGGCCGCCGGCCGATTTGGCGCGGTTCAGGGCAAGGTCGGCGCTGGCCAGCAGGTCGCCCTGGCCGCGGACATCGGCACGCAGGGCGATCCCCACGCTCACGTCGATGTTGATCTCGTGGCCACGCACGCGCAGGGTCTGTTCCAGATGCCGGACCAGCGCCGGGATGACCGCGCCGGTGTCCGCGTCATCGCGTTCGCACGCGGCCAGGCGGGCGTCGCTGCAGGCCACCGCGAACACGTCGCCGCCCACGCGGGCAAGGCAGGCATCGGCATCCGCGTTGGCCTGCAGCCGGTCGGCGATGGCTTGCAGCACGCGGTCGCCGACCACGTGGCCAAGGCCGTCGTTGATCCACTTGAAGCGGTCGATGGCGAGCAGCGCCACGCCCCAGTCCGGATGCCGCTCCAGCGCGTCGAGCAGGGCATTGCGGTTGGGCAGCCCGGTCAGCGAGTCGTAGTGCGCCAACCGGTCCAGCTGGGCGCGCTGGTGGGCGGCTTCGGTGATGTCGTGCAGGATCAGGGTGACGCCACGGTCCGGGCCGTAGCGCCAGGTGGAGCGAGTGGCATCGAGCAGGCGCAGGCTGCCGTCCGGGGCCATGATGCGCAGCTGCTGGCTGCCCTCGATGCGTCCGGACAGCCACGCCTGGGCGATGTCCTGGTCGGATTGCAGGCGCAGCGGGAACAGCGAGAACAGCGGCTGGCCGGCCAGCTGGCTGCCGAACAGCTGTTCGGCAGCGCGGTTCTGCCAGCGCACCCGGCCTTGGCGATCGCCGACCAGCACCGCTTCGCGGGCCTGTTCTCCAGCCTGCGAGACGATCAGCGCACGCCGCTCCAGGTGGCGTTGCTCCAGCAGGGTGGCGGCGATGCGTGCCAGCCCCGCCAGCGTGTCCAACTGCGCCTGCGTGGGGGCTTCGCGCGGTTCGTGGGCCAGCACGGCCAGGGTGCCGAGGCGTTGGCCGGCGCGCCCGCGCAGGGCCACGCCGACGTAGAAGCGCGCGCCGCAGCGCGGATCCGCAGCGAGGTTGGGCAGCACCAGCAGCGGGGTGTGCTGTTCCCAGGTGCGCACGATCAGGTGGTCGCGCGAGAGCTGGCGCGGACCGCCTTCGACGCCGTGGCCGGCGAGCATCAACACTCGTTCGTCGTCGCAGGCGGCGACGACGCCCATCGGCGCCTGCAGTATCGCCGCGGCCAGCGTGGCCAGATCGGCCAGACGCGCCGACGCCTCGCAAGCCGGAAAGGCCGGCGAAGTGGAGGCGGCATCGTGCAGATCGCGGGCGGGCGGAAGCTCGAATGTCATCTGCGCGAGGCGGGACCGAAGGGGGAAGGGACAGCAAGAACCGGGCGGGGCAGGGCCCCGCCCGCGGCGCGCATCAGAACTCCTGCCAGTGCTGGTCGCCACCGCTGACCGTTGCCGGCGTGCGGGACCGCAGCGGCGTGGGGGCGGGGGGCGCTGCGACGGGGGCGTCATCACCCCGGGTCTTCCGCAGGGGCGTGGACTGGCGGCGCGCGCTCGCCGGTGCCGGTGCTGCGGTCGGCGTTGCCGCACGGGGTGCGGCGGCGCGTGCGGGCGGTGCGGCCGCGGCCACGGCAGCGGCCGCGGTCCTGAACGCGGACACTGCTTCGACCAGCTGGGCGGCCTGCTGACGCATGCTTTCCGCGGAGGCGGAGGCCTGCTCGACCAGCGCGGCGTTCTGCTGGGTGCCTTCGTCCATCTGGGTGATGGCCTGGTTGACCTGCTCGATGCCGCTGCTCTGTTCCTGCGAGGCGGCGGAGATGTCGGCCATGATGTCGGTGACCCGCTTCACGCTGCCCATGATCTCGCTCATGGTGCGACCGGCCTGGTCGACCAGCGCGCTGCCTTCCTCCACCTTGAGCACCGAATCGGTGATCAGCTGCTTGATCTCCTTGGCGGCGCCGGCACTGCGCTGGGCCAGCGAGCGCACTTCCGCCGCCACCACCGCGAAGCCGCGGCCCTGCTCGCCGGCGCGGGCGGCTTCTACCGCCGCGTTCAGCGCCAGGATGTTGGTCTGGAACGCGATGCCGTCGATCACGCCGATGATGTCGGCGATCCGGCGCGACGACGACTGGATGTCGCCCATCGTGTCCACCACCTTCTGCACCACGTCGCTGCCGCTTTCCGCCACGTTGGCCGCGCCGATCGCCAGCTGGTTGGCCTGGCGGGCGTTGTCGGCGTTCTGCTTCACGGTCGAGGTCAGTTCTTCCATCGACGAGGCGGTTTCCTCCAGCGATGCCGCCTGCTGCTCGGTGCGCATCGACAGGTCGCTGTTGCCCGCGGCGATCTCGCCGGCGGCGGCGTTGATGCCGTCGGAGGTCTGGCGGATGTCGCCCACGATCTTGGCCAGGCCGTCCACGGTGCGGTTGGCGTCTGCCGCCAGCTGGCCGAACTGGCCCGGCAGCTGCACATCGACCCGACGCGACAGGTCGCCATCCGCCACAGCCGAGAGCAGCCCGCCGACCTCGTTCAGGCCTTCGTCGGCGGTGGCCATCAGCGTGTTCAGTTCTTCCAGCAGTTCGCGGTAGACGAACTCGAAGCGGTCGGCGTTGCCGCGGTGGCTGAAGTCGCCGGCCACCGCCGCGCCCACCAGCGTCTTGATCTCGCCGTTGACCGCCAGCATGCCGTTCTTGACCGCATCCACCGCTTCGGTGACGCGCGCCTTCTGGCCGGGGTAGCGGGCGATGGTGCGCGACAGGTCGCCGCGCCCGTAGTCGGCCACGATGCCGATGGCGTCCATCTTGGTCTCGACGTGCGCTGACACGAGGGTGTTGACCTGGTCGGCCATCACCCCGAACGCGCCCGGGAAGGCTTCCGCGTCGATGCGCTCGTCGATTTCGCCGGCGTCGTGCTGCTGGAACATCGTCTGCTGTGCCTGGGCGAACTTGCGCAGCGAGCTGGCCACGTTCTCCAGGCTGCGGCCGATGTCGTTCAGTTCGTCCTGGGTGTCGACGCGGATCTGCTCCGAGAACTGGCCGGCGGCCAACGCCTTGGCGCCGCCCTCGATGTCCTGCAACGCCTTGCGGGTGCCGCGGGTGAAGCCCATGAACAGGTAGGCGGCGGCCAGCAGTGCCAGCGCCACGAAGCCGAGGGTGGCGAACGCCTTCATCTGCAGGCTGGCGATGGTGCGGTCACCGGCGGCATTGATGGCGGCATTGCTCGCCCTCATCGCCTTGTTCATGGCCAGGCGGGTGGCCTGGTCCTGCCTGGCCAGGCCCGCCACCGGCGATTCCGGGGTTTCGGCATCCAGGATCTGCTCCTGGATCATCTTGTTCTGCGCTTCCATCGCCTGCAGCGCAGCAGTCATCGGCTTGCCGAACAGGACCGCGCCTTCCGGCACGTCGCGTTCGATGTACTTGCGGCCGTCGGCGATCTGCCCGTTCAGGTAGCCCTGCATGTTCTTGCGGACCGCCAGCTCGGTGCGGTCGCTGACCCAGATCGCGCCTTCGCCCAGCACGCGGATGCCCACGATGGCCTGCTTGCCGCTGGCGGAGGCCAGTTCCGGCAGCAGGACGCCGCCGATCTCGCCGCCGCGCAGCATGGCGGTGTCGGAGGCGACCGAGGTGATGGCGGTGAAGGCGATCTTGGCGATTTCGGAACGCAGCGACTCCAGTGCCGCCGAGTCCGAATCCGGGCCGCCTTCGCCCTGGGTGGCCACGGCCTTCTTCCAGGCGGCGCGGGTGGCCTTCATCGATTCGAGCAGTTCGCGGTCGTCGAACCCGGCCTGGCCGTGCCAGCTGTCGAACGCGGTCAACGCCTTGTCGGCGCGCGCCGCGGCGTCGGCGATGCTCTGGTCGGTGGCCGTCGCGTCGTTGGCCAGCTTGCGTGCGCGCAGCTGGCGGTGGTCCTGCATCGCCATCTGCGCGTCCTGCAGCATGGACAGCCCGACGGTGGCGGCGCGCGCGTTGCGGGCGTCTGCGATCTCGCCCAGCGAGCGGGTGATCACAAGGCCGGCCAGCACGCCGCAGGTCAGGGTGAATGCCGCACCGATCAGCATTGCCTTCTGGCTGAAGCGCAGGCGCGCCATCAGACGGGTAGCGGGGGCGAGCAGGCGATCGGCGAGGGAGTGACTTTGCGGCATTTTGGGGCCCCTGTGCGGCGCAAACGTTGGTTAGGTCAGTGGCGGCATCGGCCAGGGGGCGGGAATCTTTAATGCGCGCGGCCCCGGCGCGGGCGTGTCATCCGGCAACTGTGATGGGCATCGCAGAGTGGGGCGGTCGCGCGCGGGGAGCGCTCAAGTCCAGCCCTGCGCAGCCGATGACGCAGACGAGCGCATGCGCGCCTGCACCCCTACAACGGAGCTCCCCCTATGTCTCGACCCTTCCATCGGATGTTGAATGCGGCGATGTTCGCCGGCGCAATGGCGCTGTCCCTGCCGGTACTGGCGGCCAACCCGATCAAGCGCGTCGATCCCGTGTATCCCGCCGAAGCCGCCCGCTCGGGCACCACGGGCTACGTCGAGGTGGAGTACAGCATCGGTCCGGACGGCAAGGTCACCGACGTGTCGGTGATCGATGCCAAGCCGGGCCGCGTGTTCGTGGCGGCTGCGGTCAAGGCGGTCAAGCAGTGGGAATTCGCCCCCGGCGACAGCCGCGGCAAGGTGAAGGTGGAGTTCAAGCTCTGAGCCATGCCGCTGCCGGCTGAAGCCGGCGACCGCTGGAAACAAGGAACGCGCCGGTTGCCGGCGCGTTCTTTTTTCGGGTCCGCATGTTGTTGCGCGGCGTCGACTCCTGCCCGCGGGATACGGACGGCGGTTCCGCCCGTTTCCCCGTCCGGTCACCGATGCGTATTGAACGCGGCCACCAGACTCACCAGTTCGTTGGCCTGGTGTTCCATGCTCTGCGCCGCAGCGAAGGCTTCCTCGACCAGCGCGGCATTCTGCTGGGTACCCTCGTCCATCTGGGTGATGGCCTGGTTGACCTGCTCGATCCCGGCGCTCTGCTCCTGCGAGGCAGCGGAGATGTCGGCCATGATGTCGGTGACGCGCTTCACGCTGTCGACGATCTCGCCCATGGTGCGGCCGGCCTGGTCGACCAGCGCGCTGCCTTCCTCCACCTGCACCACCGAGTCGGTGATCAGCTGCTTGATTTCCTTGGCCGCGCCGGCGCTGCGTTGCGCCAGCGTGCGCACCTCGGCGGCCACCACCGCGAAGCCGCGGCCCTGCTCACCGGCGCGGGCGGCTTCCACCGCCGCGTTGAGCGCCAGGATATTGGTCTGGAAGGCGATTCCGTCGATCACCCCGATGATGTCGGCGATCCGGTGCGAGGACGCGGTGATGCCGCTCATGGTCTCGACCACCTGGCCAACCACCTCGCCGCCGCGCACCGCCACCCCGGCCGCGCCATGCGCCAGCTGGCTGGCCTGGCGGGCGTTGTCGGCGTTCTGCTTGACGGTGGAGGTGAGTTCCTCCATCGACGAGGCGGTTTCCTCCAGCGCCGCCGCCTGCTGTTCGGTGCGGCGCGACAGGTCCTCGTTGCCACGGGCGATCTCGGACGCGGACGCGTTGATCGATTCGCTGCCGGTGCGGATCTGGCCGACGATGCTGGTCAGGCGCTCGACCGTGCGGTTGGTGTCGTTGGCCAGGTCGCCGAAGCGGCCGGGCAGGCGGGTGTCGATGCGCCGGGTCAAGTCGCCGTCGGCCACAGCGGACAGTACTTCGCCGACTTCGGACAGGCCGTGATCGGCGGTGGCCATCAGGGTGTTCAGGCTTTCCACCAGTTCGGCGTAGACGAATTCGAAGCGGCGGGCGTTGCCGCGCTTGCCGAAATCCCCGGCCACCGCGGCGTCCACCAATGCCTTGATCTCGGCATTGATCGCCAGCATGCCGGCCTTCACCGCGTCCACCGCCTCGGTGACGCGCGCCTTCTGGCCGGGATAGCGTTCGATGTCCTCGGCCAAGTCGCCGCGGGCGTACTGCGCCACGATCCTGATTGCGTTCATCTTGACCTGGACGTGCGAGGCCACCACCGAGTTGATGCCTTCCGCCATCCGTCCGTAGGCGCCGCGGAAACGCGAGGGATCCATGCGGAAATCGATGTTGCCGGCGTCGTGCTCGCGCTCCAGGTGCGCCTGTGCCGCGGCGAATTCGCCCAGCATCGCCGTCATCCCGCGCATGGCGCGGGCCAGGTCGCCGATCTCGCTGCCGTCGTTGCAGGCGAGGCGGCCGTCCAGGTCGCCCTGCGACACCGCATTGGCCACCCCGACCACTTCGCGCAGGGGACGCACGATGGAGCGGCTGATGCCGATGGCGCCGATCGCGGCCAGCACCAGCGC
This sequence comes from Thermomonas sp. LB-4, assembly GCF_036409385.1. NCBI lineage: Bacteria > Pseudomonadati > Pseudomonadota > Gammaproteobacteria > Lysobacterales > Lysobacteraceae > Thermomonas > Thermomonas sp. LB-4. The sequence goes on from NZ_JAXOFT010000011.1 coordinate 73,272, forward strand.
TACCACCAGCAGCACCGCGATGGCCAGCAGGCTGAGCCGGTAGCTGCGCTGCTGCGCCTCCACCGCCTGGTCCAGCCGCTGCATGTTGTAGTCCAGCAGGCTGCCCAGCTGGTCGGCGGTGGCCTGGCGCAGGTCGGCGGCGCCCTTGGCCGGACCCATGTCGCCGACCTTCAAGGCCTCGACCAGCTTGCGGCTGTTGTCGAAGTAGCGGTCGGCGCGCGCCATGGTTTCCTTGTACAGCGCGCGGTCGCGGGCATCGCTGATCTTGGATTCGTACGTCTTCGCGAGGGCGAAGAAGGCCTTGCTGCCTTCCGCCAGTTCGCCGGCGTATTCCTCGCGCTTGGCCGCGTCGTCGGCGCTGGCCACCAGGCCGCGTTCGCTGACCCGGTATTCGGCCAGCATGGTCGCCAGCCGGCCGAGGTCGCGGATCGCCGGCACCGATTCGTTGGTGACCTTCTGCACCATGTTCTGGGTATTGCCCATCCGTAACACGGAGAACACCCCGGTGGCCACGATCAGGATGGCCAGTGCGGTAAAGCCGATGGCAAGGCGCTTGCCGATCGTCAGGTTCTGGAGCATGGCGTATCCCCGGTCAGTAGGTGAACTGCACGCGCAGGCCGACGGTCAGCGGATCGTTGGCGATGCCGCGGCGGGTGCTGTCGTATTGCAGGAGGTTGGCGATCACCCGCATGTTCGGATTCGGGTAACAGGTGGCGGCCAGGCCCCAGCTGTCGGCGCGGCCGCCGCGCATGGCCGGGCCGTCGTTGAGGTCCATCACGCTATAGCGCAGCGCCAGTTCCCAGCCGACGTGCCCCTTGGGCGAGGGGGCGGTGGCCACGCCGCGCTTGTAGCTGCGGCCATCGCCGGTGGGCGACCAGGTCAACTGCACGCTGGCGGCATCGCCGCTGACGTCGCCGGTATCGCGGCGCAGGAACACTTTCGCGCTCTCTGCCTGCAGCGACCACGCGCCGCGCACCCACAGGCCTTCCACCGCGGCGCGGTCGATCCGGTCCACGCCGGTGATGGCGCCGGTGGACGCCACCCGCAGGTCGCTGAGCACGCTGCCGGCGTTGAGGCTGTAGCTGGCGCTGTGGCTGCGCGGCCGTTCGCTGGCCAGGCTCAGGCCGACGTGGGCGCTTTCCTCCTTGCCCGAGCGCAGCAGCCAAGTGCCGCGCATGGTGGCACCCGGCGAATCGCTGGTGCCGTCCAGGCGATGGCCGAACAGGGCAGCGTTGAACGTGCCGCGCTTGCCCCAGCGGGCGTATTCCGCGCCGATCCGGCGGCTGATCGCGAAGGCGCCCACCGGGGATGCCTCGAGGAAGGCGGTCTGCTTGTCGGCAATCGCGTCTTCCAGCGCGAACGGCTGCTTGAACTGGCCGAGCCGGAAGGAGTGGCCTTCACCCGGGGTCAGCTCGAGGTAGGCATCCGGCGGCGTCCTGTCGGCGAAATCGTGGTCCACCACCACCTGCCAGCGCTTGTTGTCGCCCTTCAGCCGGGGAAGCCCAGCCGCGCGCGGCGGAAGCCGTCCTCGGTCTGCAGCGGGCCCAGGTCGGAATCCACCCGCGCCCATTCGTACTGCACGTTGGCGACGGGGGCGATCTCGAACGGCAGCCCGGAGGCGGTGGCGGGAGCGGCGCAGGTGGCCAGCAGCAGTGCCAGGGGGATGCGGTGTGGGATCGGGTGGGGCATATTCGGATCTCCCGGCGGGCGATGCGGGTCTGGGTGCCGGCCGCCCGGCCCGCGGAGGCCGCGACGGCGCTGGCGCTCTATCTGCTACGGCCGTGCGGAGCGATTCTTGAGCACGGCCGGTACGGCGGATTCACGCCGGTGAGTCCGGATGCCTCCGGCTGCGGCCTCGGTTCAGTGTCGACCGGAGGATCGCGCGACATCGGCGGGCAGGGCGTTGCGCAACTCGCGGATGGAAATCACGGTGCTCTGGGTCAGCTGGCCGAAGTCCCCGTCCAGCAACGCGCGGGCATGCGCCTCGTCACCACACTGCCAGGCGTGGACGATGTCGCCCGCGGTGACGTGGAAACGGCCGTGGACGTCCAGCAGCCGCTGGTATTCCGGCATGTCCTGCAGCTGCCGGCCCTTGCCATGCAGCCATTCGCCGAGCTTGCAGAGGTCGTCGCGGGCCACCGTCTCCGCCTCCAGGTCCTCGCCGCTGCCCTGCAGGTAGGCCTTGAGGCGCAGCTTCCATTTCAGGTGGCGGTCGATCATCTCGTCGAACGAGGTGATCCTGCCGTCGCTGTCCTCCAGTCCGCGGGCCGGCGCGCCTGGCGACGCAGCCGGAGGGGCCATGCCGGCATCGAGCCGGAACACCGCCACCGCGGCGCTGAGCTGGCGCGCTTCGTCTTCCATCGAGCGCGCCGCGGCGGTCGCCTCTTCCACCAGCGCCGCGTTCTGCTGGGTGGTTTCGTCCATCTGGGTCACCGTGCGGTTGACCTGCT
>NZ_JAXOFT010000012.1:0-57995 GCF_036409385.1 Thermomonas sp. LB-4
TCAGCAAGTCTGCCCGGTCGGCCGTGCGCCTTTCCCCTCAGTTGGGAGAAGAACCTTTGTTTTGCCTGCAAATCGCAGGGTGGCAGTGCAGCGGACTGCAAACCCGAGTACGCTGGTTGCGGGATTTCCGCGGGTGCGGATACACACCCATCAGTCGGCATTTGATGGCAGATAATCGGCATTATCAAGTTGATCGCGGCATCCCGCCCCATCCGTCTCCCTTCACATGCCGCGACCAGGGACGGCAGCGACAGGCCTCCGGCCCCTGTGCATTAGACTCGGCGGGTGACCGATTCCCGCCCAACCGCATCCGCCCCGCAGATCGCCTTCCCCGGAAGCGCGCGCTTCCGTGCGCTGCTGGATGCCGCGGTTGCGCTGGGCGAAGTGCAGGCGGCCACTGCGGCGCTGCGCGATGCGCTGCAACAGCTGATTGCCGATCCCGACGTGCGCCTGCCAGAGTGCGTGCACGCGCCGCTGGCCGGGCACTACGCGCGGCGTGAGCTCTACCGCAGCCCCGTGCATGGCTACAGCGTGGTGGCCATGACCTGGGGGCCCGGGCAAGGGACGCCGCTGCACGACCACGACGGCCGCTGGTGCGTGGAAGGGGTATGGCAGGGCCAACTGGACATCGTCCAGTACGAACTGGCGGAACAGGCGGGCGATCGGTTCCGTTTCCGCCTCGCCGGGCGCAGCTGCGCGGGCCCCGGCAGCGCCGGCAGCCTGATCCCGCCGCACGAATATCACACCATCTGCAACGCGGAGCCGGCCGGGATCGCGGTCTCGGTGCATGTCTACCAGGCGCCATTGGAAAGCTGCGCGTGCTTCCGTCCGCAGGAAGACGGCTGGTTCGTGCGCGAATCCACGCAGTTGGCCATCGACGAAGCCGCCTGAGCCGGCCATCGCGTCCCTGGGGCGGGCCGCGCGCGCCGCGCTCAGGCGGGCGAATCCACCGGTTCTTCAAGCATCGCGCGCAGGCATTCGGCGAGCGCTTGCGCCTGTCCGCGCAACTCCGGGATGGCCAGGCTTTCCCACAGGGTGCCGATCCGCATCGCCCCCAGCACCAGCAGCGTCGGATCGGGCTGGCCGCGGGCGTCGATCACCCGGCCGGGCTCCTCGCTGGCGATGCCGATCCCGTGCGGGCCCGGCAGCACGCGACCACGCATGCGCAGCGCCCCCATCAGCGTATCCGGCCGCAGGTCGATGTGGGTTTCGACGCCGGTGGCATTGACCAGCCAGTCGGCGCGGATCGTGCACTCGCCATCGCCGTGGCGTGGCCGGTAGCGGACAGTGATGCCGCCGTCGCCACCCGCCTCGACCGATTGCAGCCGGCCGGCCAGGACTTCCAGCCGATCGCCCGCCCGCAGTGCCTCCAGCGCGTGCGCCACCTGAGGCGCGATGCGGTGCCGGTGGATGTCCCAGTAGCGCACCAGATGGCGCAAGAACCGCTGCTGCTCGACGTGCGTCAGCGAACGCCACAGGGCCTGTCCGTGCGGGCGCAGGCGATCGAACACCCATTGCCAGGGCTCGCCGGCCGCGTCCGCCGCGCGCGTCCACGCCCGGATCAACCGCAGCCGGTCGCGCAGGCCAAGCGCAAGCAGTGCATCGACCGGGGCATTGTTGGCGCCGCTGCTCCCGGCATGCGCCAACGGCATCAGGCCGTGGCGCGACAACACCCGGATGCGTCCACGGTGGCCGCCGTGGACGAGGCTGAGCACGGCATCCACCATGCTCAAGCCGGAGCCGATGATGCAGACATCGGCATCGGCGGGAATGGCAGCCACGCCTTCGTAATCCCAGGCGTCGGCCAGGCGCACGGCGCCGTGCAGCCGCGCGGCGGGAATGCGACGCGGCGTGTTGCCCACGGCCAGCACCACCGCGCGCGCAACCAAAGTGGCGCCGGACGCGAGCGTCAGCAGGTTGTCGCCATCGCGACGTTCGATATCGGTCACCCGTTCGCGCAGCCATTGCAGCGCCGGGTGGCGCGGCTGCGCGTGCAGGGTTTCGCGCAGGTAGCGACCGTATTCGCGGCGCGGCGCGAAACTGCTGGACAGCGCGTCGGCCGCGCCTGCATCGCCACCGGACAGGAAGCGCACGAAATGCCCCGGGTCTTCGGCAAACGCACTCATCCGGCCGGCGGTGACGTTGAGCAGGTGCGCGGGCTGCCCGGTGGCATAGGCGGCGCCGCGGGCCAGTTCCGCGGCGGGCTCGACGATCACGATGCGCAGGTGGCAGTCGGGATCGTCCAGCAGGCGGGTGGCGACCAGCACGCCGGCGGCGCCGCCACCGACGATGGCGACATCGACGCCGGAAGGCCTGGCGGATTCTGGGGACATGGGCAGGCGACGGCAGCTCCGGAACCGGAATTGTAATTGCCGGGCAACGGCGTCGCAGGCCGTCATCCACGGGTCATCCCGGCGACACCGGCCAGTCACCACGGTCGCTGACGCTGTACCGCGACCAGCCCGTGCTGGCGGAGTCGCCCATGCGCTACGGCATCGTCACCGAAACCTATCCGCCCGAAGTCAACGGCGTGGCACTGACCGTGCAGGGGCTGGAACAGGGCCTGCGCCAGCGCGGCCACGAGGTGGCGATGGTGCGCCCGCGCCAGGACGGCGAAACCGAACCGCCGGCGCACACCCTGCTGGTGCGCGGCGCCGCCCTGCCCCGCTATCCTGGCCTGAAGTTCGGCTTGCCCGCCACTCGGCTGCTGCATGCGCACTGGCGGCAGGCGCGTCCCGATGCGATCTACGTGGCCACCGAGGGTCCGCTGGGCTGGTCGGCGCTGCGTGCCGCGCGCAGGCTGGGCATCCCGGCCGCCACCGGCTTCCATACCCGTTTCGACGACTACGTGCGCAGCTACGGCGCACCGTGGCTGGAGGGCACGGCGCTGCGCTGGATGCGGCACTTCCACAACGGCGCGCAGGCCACCCTGGTGCCGACGCGCGAATTGCAGGGATTCCTTCAGGCCCAGCGGTTCCGCAACGTGGTCCAGCTGCCGCGTGCAGTGGACACGGCGGCGTTCCATCCCGATCACCGCGACGAGGCATTGCGACATGCCTGGGGCCTGGATCCGCATGCACTCGCGGTGATCCACGTCGGCCGCGTCGCGCCGGAGAAAAACCTGCCGTTGGCCGTACGCGCGTTCCGCGAACTGCAGCGGGTGCGCCCGGAAGCACGCTTCGTCTGGGTCGGCGACGGCCCCGCGCGCGAGGCCCTGCAACGCGAGAATCCGGATTTCGTCTTCACCGGTGTCCAGCGCGGCGAAGCTCTGGGCCGGCACTTCGCCAGCGGCGACCTGTTCCTGTTCCCCAGCCGCAGCGAAACCTTCGGCAACGTGACCCTGGAAGCGCTGGCCAGCGGCGTCCCGGTGGTTGCATTCGACTACGGCGCGGCGCGGGAATTCCTGCGCGATGGCGTCCACGGCACGGCGGTGGCGCTGCACGACGATGCCGGGTTCGTGGCCGCCGCCCTGCGCCTGGCGGGCGACGACGCGCTGCGCGCGCGCATGCGCCATGCCTGCCGCGATACGGTGGCGGGGCTGCGCCCGACGCGGGTGGCCGAGGCCTTCGACCACATCCTGCAATCGCTGGCCACCGGGAGCGCCCACCATGCTGCAACCGCCGTCTCCTGAGCGACCACTGTCCGTGGAACACGGCTGGTGCCTGCGCGCCAACGCGCTGTGCGCGCGCCGCCTGCCATTCCGCTATTTCGCCACCGTCAGCCGGCTCGGCGACGGCATGTTCTGGTACGCGCTGATGGGGCTGCTGGTGGCGCTGGAAGGGGTGGATGGCCTGCGCGCCTCGGTGCACCTGGCCGCCACCGGTTGCGTCGCGCTGTTGCTGTACCGGCGGCTGAAGCGCTGGACCCGGCGCCCACGCCCCTTCGCCAGCGATCTGCGGATCCGCGCCTGGGTGGCGCCACTGGACGAGTTCAGCTTTCCGTCCGGGCACACCCTGCACGCGGTCGCCTTCAGCGTGGTGGCGGTGGCGCACTACCCGGTGCTGGCCTGGCTGCTGGTGCCGTTCACCGTCAGCGTCGCCGTCTCTCGCGTCGTGCTGGGCCTGCATTATCCCAGCGACGTGCTGGCTGCCACCGGCATCGGCGGATTGCTGGCGGGGGCATCGCTGTGGTTGGCGCAGGTGATCGAGCTGGGTCCACCGTAGTCGCGCCAGCGGCCGTGCACGGCCGCGGCGGGCCCGCCGTTACAATCGGGGCCTGCCCAGGGAGCCCGCATGAACCTCGATCTTTCCGGCAAACACGCGCTGGTCTGCGGCGCCTCAGAAGGCATCGGCCGCGCCGCCGCCCTCGAACTGGCCGGCCTCGGCGCCGCCGTCACCGTGCTGGCACGGCGCGAGGACGTGCTGCGCGACATCGTCGCCACGCTGCCCCGCGCGCCCGGGCAAGCGCACGGCTGCCTCGCCGCCGACGTGGCCGACACCGAGGCGCTGCGCGGCGTGGTGGAGGCGCTGGCGGCCCGCGCGCCGGCGCAGATCCTGGTCAACAACACCGGCGGCCCGCCCGGCGGCACCGCGCACGCCGCGTCCATCGATGCCTACCTCGATGCCTTCCGCAGGCACCTGCTGGCCAACCAGACGCTGGTGCAGGCGCTGCTGCCCGGCATGCGCGCGGCACGCTGGGGCCGCATCGTCAACGTGATCTCGACCTCGGTGTACGAGCCGATCCCCAACCTCGGCGTGTCCAACACCATCCGCGGCGCGGTGGCGAGCTGGGCCAAGACGCTGTCGCGCGAACTCGGCCCGGAGGGCATCACCGTCAACAACGTGCTGCCCGGCTACACCCGCACGCGCCGGCTGGAGCAGATCCTGGCCGACCGCAGCGCCGCCACCGGCAAGCCGCAGGATGAAGTGGCGCGGGCGATGCTGGCGGCGGTGCCCGCAGGCCGCTTTGCCGAAGCCGAAGAACCCGGCGGCGTGATCGCCTTCCTGTGCACGCCGGCGGCGGGCTATGTGAGCGGCCAGTCCATCGCCGTTGACGGCGGCCGCATGCAGTCGATCTGACGATGCCGGAAGGCCCGGAAATCCGTCGCGCCGCCGATCGCCTGGCCGCCGCGGTGACGGGGCAAACGGTGCTGCTCGCCGAGTTCGCGTTCCCCGCGCTGAAGCACTTCGAGCGCGAACTGATCGGCCATCGCATCCTCTCCATCACGCCGCGCGGCAAGGCGCTGCTGACCGCGTTCGACAACGGCTGGACGCTGTACACCCACAACCAGTTGTACGGCGTGTGGAAGGTGACGGAACCGGGCCAGCGCCCGGACGCCACGCGCAGCCTGCGCGTCGCGCTGGAAACCGCGCACGCGGCGATCCTGCTGTACTCGGCCTCCGACATCGAGCTGTGGCGCAGCGACCAGATCGAGGCGCATCCGTTTCTGCAGGGGCTGGGGCCGGACGTGCTCGATCCGGCGCTGGACGAAACCGCCGTGATCGCGCGCCTGCAATCACCGCCGTTCCGCAGCCGCGCGCTGGGCGGATTGCTGCTGGACCAGGGCTTCCTGGCCGGCATGGGCAATTACCTGCGCGCGGAAGTGCTGTTCGACGCCGGCCTGCATCCCTCGCAGCGCCCGCGCGATCTGGATGCGGCGCAAACCGCGCATCTCGCAAAAGCACTGCTGGCGATCCCGCGCCACAGCTATGCCACGCGCGGCATCGAGCCCACGCCCGGCATGCGCGTCGACTACCTGGCGCAGGAGGGCGAACGCTTCCGCTTCCGCGTGTTCAAGCGCGAGGGGCAGCATTGCGAACGTTGTGGCACGCCGATCCTGCGCATCGCCAGCCAGTCGCGGCCGCTGTTCCTGTGCCCGCATTGCCAGCCGGAGCGCCTGCCGCAGTAAACTGGCGGGATGCGACGGTTCGGACATGTCATCGGCACGGCCCGCGGCGAATCGACCAGCACGCGCTGGCTGCCGGTGTTCGATCCCGCCCATGCGCAACCGTATGCACAGGTCGCCGATGGCGATGCGCAAACCGTCGAAGCCGCGGTCGCCGCCGCCAGCGCCGCCGCGCCCGGCTGGGCCGCGCTGCGCAACAGCGAACGCGCGCGCCATCTGGAGCGGCTGGCCGATGCGCTGGAAGCACGCCTCGATGAGTTCGCCCGTGCGGAAAGCCTCGACGCCGGCAAGCCGCTGGCGCTGGCGCGCGACGTCGAGATTCCCCGCGCCGTCGCCAACCTGCGTTTCTTCGCCCACGCGGCCACCCAGTTCGCCAGCGAATCGCACCACTTCGAGGCCGGCCTGAACTACACCCTGCGCCTGCCGCTGGGCGTGGCCGCCTGCATCAGCCCATGGAACCTGCCGCTATACCTGTTCACCTGGAAGATCGCGCCCGCGCTGGCCGCCGGCAACGCGGTGGTGGGCAAGCCTTCCGAGATCACGCCCGCCACCGCGACGATGCTGGGCGAACTGGCGCTGGACGTCGGCCTGCCGCCCGGCGTGCTCAACATCGTCCACGGCCTCGGCCCGAACGTGGGCGAACCGCTGGTCGCGCATCCGCAGGTCAAGGCGGTTTCGTTCACCGGCAGCACCGCCGTGGGCCGACGCATCGCCGGCATCGCGGGGCCGCTGCTGAAGAAGGTGTCGCTGGAACTGGGCGGCAAGAACGCCACGCTGGTATTCGCCGACGGCGACTGGCGCGCGAATCTCGACACGCTGGTGCGCAGCGCATTCCAGAACAGCGGGCAGATTTGCCTGTGCGGCTCGCGGGTGTTGGTCGAACGTGCGATCCATGATGAGTTCCGCGACGCCTTCGTCGAGCGCGCCCGCGCATTGCGCCTTGGTGCGCCACTGGAAAACGGCGTGCAACTCGGCCCGATGGTGTCGCAGGTGCATTTCGACAAGGTGATGGCGGCCATCGACCGCGCGCGCGCCGAAGGCGGCCGCGTGCTGTGCGGCGGCGAGGCAGTGGATCGCCCTGGCTGGTTCATCGCGCCCACCGTGATCGAAGGCCTCGGCCCGGGCTGCGCCACCAACCGCGAGGAAATCTTCGGCCCGGTTGCGACGCTGCAACCCTTCGACGACGACGCCGAGGCGCTGGCCTTGGCCAACGCCTCCGACTACGGCCTGTCCGCCAGCGTGTGGACGCGCGACCTCGCCCGCGCCCACCGCTTCGGCGCGCAGCTGCGGGTGGGCATCGTCTGGATCAACGCCTGGCTGATGCGCGACCTGCGCACGCCGTTCGGCGGCACCGGCAACTCTGGCCTCGGCCGCGAAGGCGGGCTGGAAGCAATGCGGTTCTTCACTGAACCAAAGAACGTGGGGATCAACCTGTGACGAGTGGAAAACAGTTTGCCTGCCTGTTCGTGCTGGCCTTGGCTGCCTGGCCCGCCATTGCCCAGGATGCGGCGGACGATCCATCGTCCACCGAAGCCTTCTTCAAGCAGTTCCATGCGCAAAAGACTGTCTTCAACCAATTCCGCTTCATGTTGAAAGTGGGAACCCCGCAGGACGAAAACCTGCGCAGCACCGTGGCGCAGATGCTGGCCACCGACTACAGCTTTCTCGGCCGCCCTAACGACGCCGTTCGCTCATACCCCTACCGCAGCGACGAAGAAGCGCCAGCCGACCTGCCCGATCCCGCAGACTACAAGGCGATGCCCGCGGCGGAATGGGTCGCCTCGCTGGCCAACGACTACCGCGTCATCATGGTCAACGAAGCCCACCATGTGCCGCAGACCCGCCTGCTGACGCTGGAACTGCTGGCGAAGCTGCGCAGGCAGGGCTACACCCACTTCGCTGCCGAGACCTTCGCGCTCATGGACAACCCGATTGCAGCGGGTTATCCCACGTTGAATACCGGCTACTACACGCGCGAACCGGTGTTCGCCGAACTCGTCCGCGAAGCCAAGCGGCTGGGCTATGTGCTGGTGCCCTACGAGCCGAACGACGACAGCGGGGATCAGTCGCAACAACAGCGTGAAACCGGCATGGCGCAAATCCTTGCCGACCTGGTGAAGAAACAGCCCGCCGCCAAGCTGCTGGTACATGCAGGCTACGGCCATATCGCCAAGAGTGCGGGTACCCAGCCCAATTCGGCCGATCCGATGGCAAGGGAATTCATTCGTCTGACCGGGCTACCAGTTCTGAGCGTCGACCAAACAGGACTGCGCTGGGAGAACGGACAAGCAGCCAAGCGACTCGCACTCGCATTCGGCATAACTGCTCCGAGCGTCCTGCTTTCCCACGACGATCTGCACACATGGAGCGAATCGTCGCGCAAACGCTACGACGCCAGCGTGCTCCTGCCCGCCACCGATGCCTCCGCGCTGCGCCCCGACTGGCTCACCCTCGGCGGCCGACGCCAATCCGTCACCCTCGATCTGACACCCTGCATCGGCCACCTGCCCTGCCTCGCCGAAGCCCGCTACGCCAACGAAGGCGACGACGCCATTCCCGCCGACCAGTTCGTGCTGCTGGCCGATGGCGAAACCGACACCCCGCTCTACCTCGCCCCCGGCCAGTACCGCCTGCGTCTGACCGGCCCCGACGACACCGTCCTCGCGGACCGGACGCTGGACGTCCCCGCGCACCGCCCATCCCCATCGGACACCCCATGAAAAAGCAACTTGAGGCGCTGCTGCGCAACAACCACGACTGGGCAGAACGCGTCACCCATGAAGACCCGACCTTCTTCGAGCGCCTGTCGAAGCAGCAGGCGCCGGAATACCTGTGGATCGGCTGCTCGGATTCGCGGGTGCCTGCCAACCAGATCATGGGACTGGCACCCGGCGAAGTGTTCGTCCACCGCAACATCGCCAACGTGATGGTGCATACCGACCTCAACTGCATGTCCACCATCCAGTTCGCGGTCGACGTGCTCAAGGTCCGGCACATTCTGGTGGTCGGCCATTACGGCTGCGGCGGCGTCGGCGCGGCCCTGCACGGGACGCGCCTTGGCCTGGTGGACAACTGGATCCGCCACGTCGGCGACGTGGCGCAGAAGCACGCCGCGCTGCTCGGCCACCTGCCTGAAGGCGAGCGCCACGACGCGCTGTGCGAACTCAATGCCATCGAACAGGCCGAGAACGTCTGCCTGAGCACGGTGATCCGGGACGCCTGGGCACGCGGCCAGCAACTGGCCGTGCACGGCTGGGTCTACAGCCTGGCCGACGGCAAGGTGCGTGAGCTGGGCATGGACGTGGATTCGGCGGAGGCGCTGGAGCCGGTCTACGCCAGAGCGGTGGCCGGCGTGGGCGGGCGCCGCGGGCAAACCGCATGAGCAGCGGCGTCCACGCCGGCGGCGCACCGAAGGCCGTCGGTCATTACCCGCATGCGCGCCGCGTCGGCGGTCTGCTGTTCCTGTCCGGGATCGGCCCGCGCAATCCCGCCGACGACTCCATTCCCGGCAACGACTACTTCGCCGATGGCCGCGTGCGCAAGTACGACATCGAAGCGCAGGCCCGCGCGGTACTGGCCAACGTGCGCGCGGTGCTGGACGCCAGCGGCGCGCGCTGGGACGACCTGGTCGACATCACCGTCTACCTCACCGACATGGCGCGCGACTTCAAGGCGTACAACGCGGTCTGGGCCGAACATTTCCCCGATGCCGCCAGCGCGCCCTGCCGCACCACCGTCGGCATCACCGCGCTGCCCACGCCGATCGCCATCGAGCTGAAGTGCATCGCCCGCATCGAGGACTGACCATGCTGCCCGCCGCCTTCAACCTGCACGCCTGGATCGAGGAACACCGACACCTGCTGAAGCCGCCGGTGGGCAACAAATGCATCGTGCAGGAGGACTTCATCGTGATGATCGTCGGCGGGCCGAACGCGCGCACCGACTACCACTACGAGGAAGGGCCCGAGTGGTTCTTCCAGCTCGAGGGCGAAATGGTGCTGCGCGTGCAGGAAGACTTCGACGGCGAGCGCGGCACGCTGCGCGACATCCCGATCCGCGCCGGCGAGATCTTCTACCTGCCGCCGCGGGTGCCGCATTCGCCGCAGCGGATGGCGGGTTCGGTGGGGCTGGTGATCGAGCGCAAGCGCCTGCCGCACGAAGACGACGCGCTGATGTGGTTCTGCGTGAACTGCAACCACAAGCTGTACGCGGAGTTCTTCCACCTCGTCGACATCGAGCGGGATTTCTTCCGCGTGTTCGAGGCGTTCTACCGCGACGACCACCTGCGCACCTGCAAGCAGTGCGGCACGCTCAACCCGAGGCCGGGGCGCTACGAGCAACCGGCCGAATAAACAGGCTGGTACGCAGGATGGGCAAACAAAAAGCGGGCCGAAGCCCGCTTTTTCGTTCCCGCTGGGGACGGCGCGGCGATTACTCGCCGGCGCCCTCGCCTTCGGTCACGGCCTTGATCGACAGGCGGATGCGGCCCTGCTTGTCGACTTCCAGCACCTTGACCTTGACCAGGTCGCCTTCCTTCAGCTTGTCGGAGACCTTCTCCACGCGCTCGCTGGAGATCTGCGAGACGTGGACCAGGCCGTCCTTGCCCGGGGCGATGGTCACGAACGCACCGAAGTCCATGATCTTGGCGACCTTGCCTTCGTAGATCCGGCCCGGCTCGACGTCCGAGGTGATCTGCTCGATGCGCGACTTCGCGGCCTGGCCGGCGGCGGCGTTCACCGAAGCAATGGTGATGGTGCCGTCGTCCTGGATGTCGATCTGGGTGCCGGTTTCCTTGGTGATCGCCTGGATCACCGAACCGCCCTTGCCGATCACTTCGCGGATCTTGTCCGGGTGGATCTTGATGGTCAGCAGGCGCGGCGCGAACTCGGACAGCTCGCCGCGCGGCGCGGTCAGCGCATTGGCCATCTCGCCGAGGATGTGCAGGCGGCCGGCCTTGGCCTGCGCCAGCGCCACCTTCATGATCTCCTCGGTGATGCCCTGGATCTTGATGTCCATCTGCAGGGCCGAGATGCCGTTGCTGGTGCCGGCCACCTTGAAGTCCATGTCGCCGAGGTGGTCCTCGTCGCCCAGGATGTCGGACAGGACGACGAAGTTGTCGCCTTCCTTGACCAGGCCCATCGCGATGCCCGCGACCGGCGCCTTGACCGGCACGCCAGCGTCCATCAGCGCCAGCGAGCTGCCGCAGACCGAGGCCATCGAGGAGGAGCCGTTCGACTCGGTGATCTCGGAGACCACGCGGATGGTGTACGGGAAGGCTTCCATGGTCGGCATCACCGCCAGCACGCCGCGCTTGGCGAGGCGGCCGTGGCCGATTTCGCGGCGCTTCGGGCCCATCATGCGGCCGGCTTCGCCCACCGAGTACGGGGGGAAGTTGTAGTGGAACAGGAAGTGTTCCTTGTACTCGCCGGCGACGGCGTCGATGACCTGGCCGTCACGGGCGGTGCCGAGGGTCACGGCCACGATCGCCTGGGTCTCGCCGCGGGTGAACAGCGACGAGCCGTGCACGCGCGGCAGCACGCCGACCTTGGAGGTGATCGGGCGCACGGTGTCGAGCGCGCGACCGTCGATGCGGACCTTGGTGTCCAGCACCGAGCCGCGCATCGTCTGGTATTCCAGCTCGCCGAATTCCTTCGAGGCTTCGGCGGCGTTCCAGCCGTTGGCTTCGATCTGCGGGGCGATCTCGGCCAGCACGGCCTTCTTCAGCGCCGAGATGGCGTCCTTGCGCTCCAGCTTGTCGCGCACCTGGAAGGCGGCCGACAGCTTGTCGCCGATGGCGGCCTTCAGCGCGCCGATCAGCGCGTCGTTCTTGGCCGGTGCCTGCCAGTCCCACTTCGGCTTGCCGGCCTCGGCGACCAGCGCGTTGATGGTGTCGATGGCCACCTGCATCTGCTGGTGGCCGAACATCACCGCGCCCAGCATCACGTCTTCGGACAGCTCGGCGGCTTCGGATTCCACCATCAGCACGGCGTCCTTGGTGCCGGCGACCACCAGCTCGAGCTGGGAGTCCTTCAGCTGGCTGACGGTCGGGTTGAGGATGTAGTTGCCGTTGCTGTAACCGACCTTGGCGGCGCCGATCGGGCCCTGGAACGGGGCCCCGGTCAGGGCGACCGCGGCGGAGCAGCCGATGAGGGCCAGGATGTCGCCGTCGACTTCCGGGTTCAGCGACATGACCGTCGCGATGACCTGGACTTCGTTCCTGAACTCTTCCGGGAACAGCGGGCGCAGCGGGCGGTCGATCAGGCGGCTGGTCAACGTTTCCTTCTCGGTGGCGCGACCTTCGCGCTTGAAGAAGCCACCCGGAATGCGGCCACCGGCGTAGAACTTCTCCTGGTAGTCAACGGTCAGCGGGAAGAAATCCTGCCCTTCGCGCTGGGTCTTGGCCGCCACGGCCGTGCACAGCACCACGGTGCCGTCGCACGACACCATCACCGCGCCGCCAGCCTGGCGCGCGATTTCGCCGGTTTCGAGGGTGACGGTCTGGTTGCCGTACTGGAAGGTCTTGCTGATCTTCGCCACTTGGGAATCCTTGGTTTGACTGGTTCATCGACGCCGCAAGCCCCGCTTGCCGCGCTGCATCGCGCCATGCGATGCGGAATATGCGGACTGGCCGCGGTCGGGTGGAACGGGTACCGCAGAAACGAACCGCGGCGCATTCCTGCGCCGCGGTGGGTGTTCGATCAGCGACGCAGGCCGAGCTTGCCGATCAGCGCCTTGTAGCGTTCCGCATCCTTCTGGTGCAGATAGTCGAGCAGGCTGCGGCGGCGGTTGACCATCATCAGCAGGCCGCGGCGGCTGTGGTGGTCCTGCTTGTGCGCCTTGAAGTGCTCGGTGAGCTGCTCGATGCGGGCGGTGAGCAGGGCGACCTGGACTTCGGTGGAGCCGGTGTCGTTGTCGCCGCGCTTGTGTTCGTTGATGACTTTCTGGGTATCGATGGACATGGTTGCCTCGTAGTCGCGTGGCCGGCAGGAACGGGCGAAAAGCACGTCGCCCGCACCGCACGGCTCGCCGTGATGATGCGGATGGAAAGGAGATTTGCCCGGATGAGCAACGGGATTATAGCCCGGGCGGGGAGTCACCGGCAATGCGGGGCGTCGGCCTGCCCGCCGGCGAAGGCCGCCCAGCGGAACAGCCGGGCCGGGCGCAGCCCGCCCTCGGCATCGACATCGCCCAGGCCCAGGCCGCGCCCCTGTTCGTCGAGGATCGCCACCTGCAGGCCGCGCGGCGGATAGGGGCCGCGCAGGCCCTGCCCGCGCCCCAGCCGCTGCGCCTGCGCCGCGTTGACCCGAACCTCCGGCCACGAGGTCATGCCGGCCTCGACCGGCAGCAGGCAGGCATCGAGCACGCGCTCCCCGGCCTGTTCGCGCAGTTCCTCCAGTGCCTTCAGCGTCCACATGCGCGGCTCGCGGAAGGGGTCCACCCACAGCCGGCGCAGTTGCGCCACGTGGGCGCCGCAGCCCAGCAGCTCGCCGAGGTCGCGCACCAGGCTGCGCACGTAGGTGCCGGAGCCGCATTCCACGTGCAGTCGCAGGTTCGGCGAAGCGCCGTTCTCCAGCTGGCCGTCCAGGAGATCGGCGGCGTTGAGCAGATCGAAGGCGTGGACATCGACCTCGCGCGGGTCCACCTGGATCACCTCGCCGCGCCGCGCCTTCGCGTACAGCGGTTCGCCGCCACGCTTGAGCGCCGAATAGATCGGCGGGCGCTGCTGGATGCGGCCGGTGAGTGTCTTCAGCGCGGCGTCGATGGCATCGATGGCGAGCGGCGGCACCGGACGCTCGCGCAGCACCTGGCCCTCTGCGTCGTCGGTATCGGTGACCACGCCCAGCCGGGCCACGGTTTCATAAGCTTTGCGCGCGCCCAGCAGGCCGCCGGCGATCTTGGTGGCCTCGCCGAAGCAGACCGGCAGCAGGCCGGTGGCCAGCGGATCGAGGCTGCCGGTATGGCCGCCCTTCTCGGCGCGGAACAGGTGGCGCACGCGCTGCAGGGCCTGGTTGGACGACAGCCCCTGCGGCTTGTCCAGCAGCAGGATGCCGTCCAGGCGGCGGAACACGGTGCGCGGGCGGCGCTCGCGCGGGCTATTCGGCGTCGCCACTGCCGCGCAGGTCAGGCAGGTCGCGCAGCAGATTCTCGATGCGTTCGCCGCGATCCACCGATTCGTCGTAGTGGAAGTGCAGCTCCGGCACGTGCCGCATCTTCACCGCCCGCGCCAGCTGGTAGCGGATCTCGGGCGCCAGCGCCTTCAGCGCCTTGACCGTCTCCCTGGCCTTGTCCGCCTGCAGGACGGTCACGAACACCTTGGCGTGCGCCATGTCGCGGGTCACCTCCACGTCGGACACACTGGAGGACGCCAGCCCGTGCTCGCGCACGGCGGCGTGCACCAGGGTGCCCAGCTCGCGGCGGAGCTGGGCGGACACGCGGTCGGTGCGATGGAAGGATTTCTGCGCCATGGCCGGAGGCACGCCTTACAGCGTGCGCTGCACCTCGATGCGCTCGAAGCATTCGATCTGGTCGCCGGGCTTGACGTCGTTGTACGCCTTCACGCCGATGCCGCACTCGGTGTTGACGCGGACTTCGTCCACGTTCTCCTTGAAGCGGCGCAGCGACTCCAGCTCGCCCTCGAAGATG
Organism: Thermomonas sp. LB-4; assembly: GCF_036409385.1. Taxonomy (NCBI): domain Bacteria; kingdom Pseudomonadati; phylum Pseudomonadota; class Gammaproteobacteria; order Lysobacterales; family Lysobacteraceae; genus Thermomonas; species Thermomonas sp. LB-4. Next base: position 14,489 of record NZ_JAXOFT010000012.1, read on the forward strand.
ACCACGCTGTCGCGCAGCACGCGGATCGGCTTGGACTTCTTGACCACGCCTTCCACCACCATGCAGCCGGCGACCGCGCCGAACTTGGAGCTGCGGAACACGTCGCGGACCTCGGCGATGCCGATGATCTCCTCGCGGATCTCCTTGCCCAGCACGTTCGACGCAACCTGCTTCACCTGGTCGATGACGTCGTAGATGATCGAGAAGTAGCGCAGGTCGATGCCGTTGCCCTCGATCACCTTGCGGGCGGAGGCGTCGGCGCGCACGTTGAAGCCGATCACGGTGGCCTTGGAGGTCACCGCCAGCTGCGCATCGGACTCGGTGATGCCGCCCACGCCCGAGCCGATCACGTTGATGCGGATCTGGTCGTTGGACAGGCCGGTCAGCGCCTCGCGCAGCGCCTGCATGGTGCCGTGCACGTCGGCCTTGACCACCAGGTTGAGCGTCTGCTGGGTCGAACCTTCGCCCATCTGCGCCATGATGTCTTCCATGCGGTTGCCCGCCGAAGCCACCAGCCGCATCTCGCGGCGCTTGGTGTCGCGCTGCTGGGCCACGTCCTTGGCCAGGCGCTCGTCGGCGACGACGACGAAGTCGTCGCCCGCCTCCGGCACGCCGGACAGGCCAAGGATCTGCACCGGGATCGACGGGCCGGCGCTGGGCACCTGGCTGCCGGTCTCGTCGAACAGCGCGCGCACGCGGCCGTACTGGATGCCGCAGACCAGGTAGTCGCCCTTGGACAGCAGGCCCTGCTGGACCAGCACCGTGGCGACCGGGCCGCGGCCCTTGTCGAGCGCGGATTCGATGACCACGCCGGTGGCGCGGCCTTCCGGCACCGCCTGCAGGTCGAGCACTTCGGCCTGCAGGCTGATCGCATCCAGCAGGTCGTCCACGCCCAGGCCGGTCTTGGCCGACAGTTCCACCATCTGCACGTCGCCGCCGAAGTCCTCGGCGACCACGTCGTGGGCGAGCAGGTCGTTCTTGACGCGCGACGGATCGGCGTCGGACTTGTCGATCTTGTTGATGGCGACGATCAGCGGCACCTTGGCCGCCTTCGCGTGCTGGATCGCCTCCACCGTCTGCGGCATCACGCCGTCGTCCGCCGCGACCACCAGGATCACGATGTCGGTCAGCCTGGCGCCGCGCTGGCGCATGTGGGTGAACGCCGCGTGGCCGGGGGTGTCGAGGAAGCTGATCACGCCCTTCGGCGTGGTCACGTGGTAGGCGCCGATGTGCTGGGTGATGCCGCCGGCCTCGCCGGTGGCGACCTTGGTGCGGCGGATGTAGTCCAGCAGCGAGGTCTTGCCGTGGTCGACGTGGCCCATGATGGTGACCACCGGCGGACGCGGGGCCTTGTCGCCCTGCACTTCCTCCGCGTGCGCCAACAGCTCGGACTCGGCGTCGCCCGCGTCGGCATGCACGGCCTTGTGGCCGAGCTCCTCGGTGACCAGCACCGCGGTGTCGTGGTCGATGGTCTGGGTGATGGTGGCCATCACGCCCATCTTGAACAGCGCCTTCACCACTTCGCCGCCCTTCAGCGCCAGCTTCTGGGCGAGGTCGCCGACGGTGATCGCGTCGCCGATGGCGATCTCGCGGACCACCGGCGCGGTCGGCTTGTTGAAGCCGGTACCCGTGCGCGACTGGTCCAGCGAGCGCTTGGCCGGCTTGCCGCGGCCACGCGGCGCATTGCTGCGACGCGCGCGGTCGGACGGGGACAGGTGCAGCTGGCCGGCGAAGCGCGCGGTGCTGTCGTCGTCCTCGACGCCGGCCTGCATGACGTGGGAGCCGCGGTGCACGGGCTTGCCCTTGGCATGCGCGGCGGCCTTGTCCGCTTCGCGCGCCGGCGCGGCGGGTTTGGCGGCATGGCCGTGGCCGTGCCCATGGCCCTTGGCCTTGCCGGTTTCCTCCAGCGCGACTTCCGCCGCGGCGGTGGCTTCGGCGGCGGCGCGCTCGGCCTCCTCCTGCTCGCGGCGGCGGATCTCGGCCAGTTCCTCGGCGCGCTGGCGGTCCTTCTCGGCCAGCGCCTGCTGCTCGGCGAGGTTGCGCGCGCGGGATTCCTCCAGCTTGCGCAGCGCATCGGCGCGCTCGGCGTCAAGCTTCTCGTTCGCGCTCAGCGGGCGGCCTTCGCCCGGCTTCAGGGTGATCTTCTTGCGGGTCACCACCTCCACGGTGCTGGCGCCGCGGCCGGTCTTGCCGCCGCCGCCGACGGTGATCTCCTGCTTGCGGCTGCGGCTCAGGGTGATCTTGCCGGGCGCGATGACTTCCTCGACCGGCTTGTCGGCCTTGCCGTGCGCGCGGCGCAGGAAGCCGTGCAGCTTGAGTTTCTCGGCGCTGGTGATGACCTGGTCGGGACCGCTGAACTTCATGCCGGCCTCGGCCAGCTGTTCCAGCAGTTTATCGACCGGCGTATTCACCAGTTCGGCCAGCTTGCGGATGGTGGTTTGCTGCGACATTCGGTTTCCGGTGTCTTTGGCCGCCACGCGGGCGACCGAATCTGTGGATTGTAGGGCGGGCCCGGGCCCACCGGCCAATCAGGCAGCGCGGGCCGGGGCCAGCGCTGTGCCAGGCATCATTCGAACCAGTGCTTGCGCGCTTCCATGATCAGGACCGCGGCGCGTTCATCGCCCAGGCCCTCGATATCGGAAATTTCGTCGGTGGCGGCCTCGGCCAGGTCCTCGCGGGTGCGCACGCCGCGTTCGGCGAGCGCATAGGCGGTGGCCTCGTCCATGCCGTCGAGCGAGAGCAGGTCCTCGGCCGGCTGGTGGCCTTCCAGGGTCTCCTCCGCCGCCAGCGCCTCGTTGAGCAGGGCGTCGCGGGCGCGCGAGCGCAGTTCCTCGACGATGTCCTCGTCGAAGCCCTCGACCGCCAGCAGCTCCGCCACCGGCACGTAGGCCACTTCCTCGACGGTGCTGAAGCCTTCGCTGACCAGGATGCCGGCGATCTCCTCGTCCACTTCCAGCTTGTCCATGAACAGCTGGCGGGCGGCGGCCTGCTCGGCCTCGGACTTGGCCTGCACCTGGTCGGCGGTCATCACGTTGAGCTGCCAGCCGGTCAGGCGGCTGGCCAGGCGCACGTTCTGGCCACCGCGGCCGATTGCTTTCGCGAGGTTCTCCTCGGCCACGGCCAGGTCCATCGAATGCTTGTCCTCGTCGACGATGATCGACTGCACCTCGGCCGGCGCCATCGCATTGATGACGAACTGGGCCGGGTTGTCGCTCCACAGGATGATGTCCACGCGCTCGCCGTTGAGCTCGTTGGTCACCGCCTGCACGCGCGAGCCGCGCATGCCGATGCAGGCGCCGATCGGATCGGTGCGGTTGTCGTGGGCAAGCACCGCGATCTTGGCGCGGTCGCCCGGATCGCGGGCGCAGCCCATGATCGAGACCAGGCCCTGGCCGACTTCCGGCACTTCGAGCTTGAACAGCTCGATCATGAATTCCGGGGCGGCGCGGCTGATGAACAGCTGCGGGCCGCGCGGCTCGCTGCGGACGTCGAACAGGTAGCCGCGCACGCGGTCGCCGGTGCGCAGCACGTCGCGCGGGATGCCCTTGTCCTTGGAGATGATCGCCTCGGCGTTGCCACCCAGGTCGACATAGACGTTGCCGCGCTCCACGCGCTTGACCACGCCGGTGACCAGCTCGCCCACGCGGTCCTTCCAGGCATCGACCACCTGCTGGCGCTCGGCCTCGCGCACGCGCTGCACGATCACCTGCTTGGCGGCCTGCGCGGCGATGCGGCCGAATTCCGGGTTCTCGATCTGCTCCTCGATGTAGTCGCCGACCTCGACCTCGTCGCTCTCGTCCAGCGCGTCCATCAGGCGCACCTGGCGGTCCGGCGACTCCATCACCACGTCGTCGGCCACCACCTCCCAGCGACGGAAGGTCTCGTAGCTGCCGTCCTTGGGATCGATCTGCACGCGCACCAGCACGTCCTGGTCGACGTAGCGCTTCTTCGCGGCCGAGGCCAGCGCGGCTTCGATGGCCTCGAGGATCACCGATTCCGGCACGCCCTTCTCGGCCGCGACCGCATCGACGACCAGCAACAGTTCCTTGCTCATGCCCGCTTACTCCGCATCGGGCGACCCGCTGGCCGCCGGCTTGTTGGTTGGATTCTTGTTCGCCGCGGGCTTGCCCGCCGCGCCTTGTTTCTTGCCCGGCTTCTGCTTGCCCGGCCGCGCATCGCGCCCGGACTTGTCCTGCGCCGGCGCCAGGCCCAGCGCCACCCAATCGGGGACCAGCCGGGCCTTCTCGATATTGACCGCGGCGACCGCGAACTCCGCGCCATCCACGTCGAACACCACGGTATCGCCCTCCACGCGCAGGATCGCGCCCTGCAACCGGCGGCGACCGTCCTGCGGCAGCTTCAGGGTGACCTTGGCGCTCTCGCCGACGAAGCGCGCGAACTGCGCCGCGCCGAACAGCGGCCGGTCGATCCCGGGCGAGGACACCTCGAGGGTGTAGTTGCCGGTGATCGGGTCCTCGACGTCCAGCTGCGCCGACACCTCGCGGCTCACCGCCTCGCAGTCCTCGATGCCGACCATGCGCGCATCGGCCTCGGCCTGCGGCACGTCGATGTAGAGACGCACGGTGGCGCCGCCCGGTGCGGGCAGGTATTCGATGCCCAGCAACTCCAGCCCCATCGATGCGACGGTGGGCGAAAGCAGCGCAGCGATGTCGTCGGCCTTGTCTGTCACGTCTTCCTGCCGGAAATCCTGGAGGATGGGAGCCGGAACCGCCGGCCAACACCCGGAAACGAAAAAAGGGCCCTCTGGGCCCTTTTCCGATGACGCTGGATTGCGAAAGCCCTGGAGATGCTTTCGCGAGCCCGAGCCTAGTGTCGAAACGCAACACTGAAACTTGGTAGCGGGGGCAGGATTTGAACCTGCGACCTTCGGGTTATGAGCCCGACGAGCTGCCAGACTGCTCCACCCCGCAGCAGAGTCGCACATTGTAGGGAAGCCGTAGCATCGATGCAAGCACTCTCAACGAAGTCATCGCCTGCCGAGCGCACGCCACGGGCGGCAACTGCCGGTGAACCGCGACCGGCATGACTTGGGTGGCCTGCGGCAGAACGTCACGCCAGCGGAAATGGCGGCCGGATCAGCGCCGCGACCCGCGTCCCCAGCCAGACCAGCAGCAATCCGGCTACCAGCGTCGTTGTGAGGTAAGTCAGCGCCATGCCCGCGCGCGGCGAGCGCGCCAGCAGCAGGCACTCCAGCATCAGCGAAGAGTAGGTAGTCAGGCCGCCGAGCAGGCCGACGATCAGGAAGGCGCGCCAGTACAGCGCCTGCGGGCCGCGGCCCTCCAGCCAGACGGCGAGGAAGCCGACCGCGAACGATCCGATCAGGTTCGCCGACAGCGTGCCCCACGGGATGCCGTCGCCCAGCCGCCGCAGCAGCGCGCCGCCCAGCCAGAACCGGCCGGCCGCGCCCAGCGCGCCACCGCACATCGCCAAGCCCAGCTGCTGCCACCAGATCGTCGCCATCGTTCGCTCCTGCTTGCATCCGGAGCGCGACTGCCGCCCGGTCGTGGGATTGGCAGGCATCATCAGCCGGGACGGCGGTTCGGGGAGGATGCCATCTCCCGTGTACGGGACATGCCTAGCCGCCGCCCTCGCCGCGAGCGCGGGCGCGCGCCTCGCGCAGGGCGTCGAGCTTCTCCTTGAGCCTGATCTCCAGGCCGCGGGCGACGGGCTGGTAATAGACGCGCTCGCCCATGGCCTCCGGGAACGCCGTCTGGCCGAGCGCAATGCCGCCGTCGACATCGTGGTCGTACTGGTAGCCGATGCCGTGGCCCAGCGACTGCATCAGCCGGGTCGGGGCGTTGCGCAGGTGCATCGGCACCGGCTGCGTGCCCAGCGCGGCGATGTCCGCGCGGGCGGCCTTCAGCGCCATGTAGCTGGCGTTGGACTTGGCGGTGCTGGCCAGGTAGATGGCGAGGTTGGACAGCGCGATGTCGCCCTCGGGTGGACCGATGCGGTCGTAGGCGTTCCACACGTTCAGCGCCATCTCCAGCGCGCGCGGATCGGCCAGGCCGATGTCCTCCACCGCCATGATGGTCATGCGGCGCAGCAGGTAGGACGGATCGCAGCCGCCGTCCAGCATGCGCGCCAGCCAGTAGATCGCGCCGTCGGGGTTGGAGCTGCGCACCGACTTGTGCAGCGCCGAGATCTGGTCGTAGAACTGGTCGCCGCCCTTGTCGAAGCGGCGGGTGCGGTCGGCCAGCACCTGGTGCAGGGTCGCTTCCGTGATCGTGCCGCCCTCGCCCTCCGCGATATCCGCCGCGATCTCCAGCAGGGTCAGCGCGCGTCGCACGTCGCCGTCGGCGGCGCCGGCAATTTCACCCAGCGCGGCGTCGTCGATGCGCAGGCCGCGCCCGCCCAGCCCGCGATCCTCGTCGTCCAGCGCCTGTCGCAACGCATGCGCGATGTCCGGCGCCGATACCGCCTCCAGCACGTGTACCCGGCAGCGGGACAGCAGCGCGGAATTGAGTTCGAAGGAAGGATTCTCGGTGGTGGCGCCGACGAACAGGATGGTGCCGCGCTCGATATGCGGCAGGAACGCATCCTGCTGCACCTTGTTGAAGCGATGCACCTCGTCGACGAACAGCAGCGTGCGGCGGCCGGCATCGAAGCGGGCCTGCGCCTGCGCCAGCACCTCGCGCACCTGCGGCAGGCCGGACAGCACCGCCGAGATCGCCACGAATTCGGCGTCGGCATGCTGCGCCAGCAGCAGCGCCAGGGTGGTCTTTCCGCAGCCCGGCGGGCCCCACAGGATCATCGAATGCAGCCGGCCGGCCTGGATCGCCCGGCGCAGCGCGGAGCCCGGTGCCAGCAGGCGGCGCTGGCCCACCATCTCGTCCAGCGTGCGCGGACGCATGCGCTCAGCCAGCGGGCGCAACGCCTCGTGCTGGGCAGCCAACAGGTCGGGAATGGCAGCGGGCGGGCGCGAACGCGACATCGTGCGATTCTACCCGCCGCTGCCTCGGCTCAATTGCCGATCACGTCCACGCCCTTGCCCGGGACATAGGCGAACGTGCCGGCGGCAAACGACGGATTCCGCTTCCAGCCGGAGAACGCGATGGCGGTGCGCTGGCCCAGGGCGTCCACGTACTCCAGCCGCGACAACTGGCCTGCGGAAAAACCCAGGCGCGCGGTCTTGAAGCCGGCGTCGGCGCTGCGCGGCGCGATGTCGAGCCAGCTGACGCCGTTGCGCGTGCCGCCATCCTTCACCGTGAAATCGCGCTCCAGCCGGGCCGGCTCCAGCAGGATCGCCAGCGGGCTGTTCGCCTCCTCCGGGCCCTGCGGGCGGCGGGTGGCCTGGTCGAGGTCCGGATCGACCACCCAGACGGTCTTGCCGTCGGCGACGATCAGCTGGACGTAGGGCCTGGTGTACTCCCAGCGGAACAGCCGCGGCGTCGACACCGCCACGCGGCCGCTCGACGCTTCCTTCTGCTTGCCGCGCACGTCGAACACCTGCTGGCTGAACTGTCCGTCCAGGCCCTTGAGGCCCTTGGTGAACGCGGCAAGGTCGTCGCGCGCGCCGGCGACGGCGAGTTGGCTGGCCAGCAGCAGCGCGGTGGCAAGGGCGGCGGGGACGATGCGCATCGGGAATCTCCTGACGGGATGCGGTGCAGTGTCGCGCGGACAAGCTGAATGAGCCGCGAGGATCGACCGGATGTCCGGCCGTCCCGCGGTGCCGGGTTGCCGCGGGCTCAGGGCCGCGGCGGCGGCGGCGCCAGCACCGTGCGGTCGCCGTTGTGCTCGGGCGTACTGACGATGCCGGCCGCCTCCATCGCCTCGATCAGGCGCGCGGCGCGGTTGTAGCCGATCTTCAGCCGGCGCTGCACGCCGGAGATCGACGCGCGGCGGGTTTCGGTGACGATCTGCACCGCCTGGTCGTACAGCGGATCGGCCTCGGGATCATCGCTGGCGGCCGCCTCGGGCAGCCCGTTCGCGCCCACGCTGCTGCCGTCGTACAGGGTCTGCGCCTCTTCCAGCACGCCTTCGATGTAGTCCGGCCCGCCGACCTGCTTCAGGTGCTCGACCACGCGATGCACTTCCTCGTCGGACACGAACGCACCGTGCACGCGCTCGGGCATCGCGGTACCCGGCGGCAGGTACAACATGTCGCCGTGGCCCAGCAGGGTTTCCGCGCCACTCTGGTCGAGGATGGTGCGGGAATCGATCTTGCTGGACACCTGGAAGGCGATGCGGGTGGGGATATTGGCCTTGATCAGGCCGGTGATCACGTCCACCGACGGCCGCTGGGTGGCCAGGATCAGGTGCACGCCGGCGGCGCGCGCCTTCTGCGCCAGCCGCGCGATGAGCTCCTCGACCTTCTTGCCGACGATCATCATCATGTCGGCGAATTCGTCGATGAACACGACGATGAACGGCAGCGGCTCCAGCGTCGGCGGCGCCTCGTCCATGCCCGGCGTGGGCTTGAACAGCGGGTCCAGCAGCGGCTGGCCGGCGTCGGCCGCGTCCTTCACTTTCTTGTTGAAGCCGGCCAGGTTGCGCACGCCCACCGCGCTCATCAGCTTGTAGCGGCGCTCCATCTCCGCCACGCACCAGCGAAGACCATTCGCGGCCTCCTTCATGTCGGTGACCACCGGCGCCAGCAGGTGCGGGATGCCCTGGTAGACCGACAGCTCCAGCATCTTCGGGTCGATCATCAGCATCCGCACGTCCTTGGCGGAGGCCTTGTAGAGCAGCGACAGCACCATCGCGTTGACCGCCACCGACTTGCCGGAACCGGTGGTGCCGGCCACCAGCAGATGCGGCATGCGCGCCAGGTCCGCCACGATCGGCTTGCCGGCGATGTCCTTGCCCAGCGCCAGCGTCAGCGGGCTGCCGGCCTTGTCGTATTCCTTCGACCGCAGCAGCTCGCTGAGATAGATCATCTCGCGATGGGTGTTCGGCGTTTCCAGGCCGATCACCGACTTGCCCGGGATCACGTCCACCACGCGCACCGACTTCACCGACAGGCCGCGGGCGATGTCCTTGTCCAGCGAGGAAATCTGGCTGACCTTCACGCCCGGCGCCGGCTGCACCTCGAAGCGGGTGATCACCGGGCCCGGATAGGCACCCACCACCTCGGCGTCGATGCGGAAGTCCTTGAGCTTGAACTCGATCTGCCGCGACAGCGTTTCCAGCGTCTGCGCGTCGTAGCCCTTCGGCTGCGGCTTGGGGTCGTCCAGCAGCGCCAGCGGCGGGATGCCGGAGCCGTCGTCGGCGTGGAACAGCGGGATCTGCTGTTCCCGCTTGGCGCGCTCGCTCTTCTCCACGGCGGGCGCCGCCGGCGGCTCGATCTTCACCTTCTCGCGGCGCAGGCGGATCTCGCTGTCCGCCTTGCGCGCGACCTCGCGCTCCTCGCGCAGCGCGCGCGCGTCGTTCCATTCGCTGGCCTGCTTGACGCCCTGCCGCGCACTGCGGTCCAGCAGGCCGGGCAAAGCCAGCACCCAGCCGCCCAGGCGATCCATCACCGCCAGCCACGACAGCCCGGTGGCCAGCGTGACCGAGACCAGCAGCAGCGTGATCAGGAACAGGTTGGACCCCAGCGGACCGAAGCCGCGCTGCAGCGAACGCCCGGTGAGCTCGCCCAGGATGCCGCCGCTGCCGGCGGAGAAATCGTTGCCGCCACCCACCCGCAGGTACAGCAGCCCGCAGGCCGCGACCAGGAAACCGACGATGCCGACCAGCCGCAGCGCCGGCCCCAGGTCCGCTTCGCCATCGCCATCCGTGTCCATGCCGAACAACGCGATCCAGGCGATCGCCCCCAGCACCACCGGCAGCAGGAAGGCGACATAGCCGCACAGGAACAGCAGGAAGCTGGCGATCCACGCGCCGGCCACGCCGCCCACGTTGTGGATTGGCGTCAGCAGGCTGGAGTCCCGGTCGAAGCCGGGGTCGGCCGGCGAATAGGTGAACAGGCAGGCCAGCAGGTACAGCAGCAGCGGCGCAATCACGATCAGGGCGAGATCGCGCCACAGGCGCTGTCGGCGCGGGCTTTCCGCCGCGCGCGCACCGCCCGTCTTCGCCGTCGCTTTGCGGCTGCCACCGACCTCGGATACCGCTTTCGCCACCTGCGATCAGACCTCAGGAAATCCCCATAGGCCTTTGATAATACGTCAAAGAACCATGTCCCGCAGCGCCGGATGCACGATCTTGCCCGCATCCACGTTGATGCCCTTGGCCAGCGCCGGATCGTTGCGCCAGGCAGCGTCTGAGGCCAGCCGGTTCACCCACGGCAGGATCGCCGCGCAGATCGCCTGCGAGGACGTCTGCGGCACCGCGCCCGGCATGTTGGTCACGCAAAAATGGGTCACGCCGCCCTCGACATAGGTCGGGTCCTTCCAGGTGGTCGGGCGCGAGGTCTCGAAGCAGCCGCCCTGGTCGATGGCGATGTCCACCACCACGCTGCCGGGCTCCATGCCCGCCAGCATCTCGCGGGTCATCACGTGCGGCGCGCGCGCGCCGGTGACCAGCACCGCACCGACCACCAGGTCGGCCGCCGCCACCTCGCGCGCCACCACGTCGTGGTACGGGTACAGCGCAGTCACGTTGTGACCCAGCCGCATCATCTCGTCCATGCGGTCGTGGCGCATCTCGAACACGGTGACGTTGGCGCCTTCCGCGGCGGCCAGCGCCGCGGCGGTGCCACCGGCCTTGCCGGCGCCGAACACCACTACCCGCCCGCGCTCGGTGGCGGGCAGCCCGCCCAGCAGCTTGCCCTTGCCGCCCAGCGGCTGGTGCAGCAGGTGGGTGCCCACCTGCACCGCCAGCTTGCCGGCGATCACCGACATCGGCGCCAGCAGCGGCAGGTCGCCGTTGGGCAGCTCCACCGTCTCGAAGGCCACGCCGGTCAGGCCGATCTCCAGCAGGCGACGGGTCAGCGCCGGCTCGGCGGCCAGATGCAGGTAACAGAACAGCAGATGATCCCTGCGCAGATGGGCGAGGTCGCCGGCGATCGGCTCCTTCACCTTCACGATCAGTTCGCCCCGGTCGTACAGCGCCGCGGCATCCGGGGCAATCCGCACGCCCAGCCGGGTGTACTGCTCGTCGCCGAAGCCACTGCTGGCGCCGGCGCCGGTTTCCAGCCAGACTTCGTGGCCGCGCTTGACCAGGTCGCCGGCGGCGGCGGGCACGAGCGCAACGCGCCCTTCAAGGGTCTTGGTTTCCCGGGGTACACCGATGCGCATGCTTCGCTCCTGGGCGGAATGGTCGTGGATGGACGACAGCGTTGCGGCGTTCGCGGCTTGTGTCGCGGCGCTACCGCCGCCAAGCTAGTGGCGAACGACGCCCCGCGCGAATTCCGACCGATTATAGGGAACCCGCTTCAAGCCATGACCACGACCAAGCACACCCGCCTCCTGATCCTCGGCTCCGGCCCCGCCGGCTGGACCGCGGCCGTCTATGCCGCCCGCGCCAACCTCAAACCGGTGGTCGTCACCGGCCTGCAGATGGGCGGCCAGCTGATGACCACCACCGAAGTGGACAACTGGCCGGGCGACGCCCACGGCCTGATGGGCCCGGACCTGATGGCGCGCCTGCAGGCGCATGCCGAGCGCTTCGACACCGAAACCGTGTTCGACCACATCCACACCGCCGATCTGTCCAGGCGCCCGTTCCGGCTGGTGGGCGACTCCGGCGAATACACCTGCGATGCCCTCATCATCGCCACCGGCGCCACCGCCAAGTACCTCGGCCTGCCCTCGGAAGAGGCCTACAAGGGCCGCGGCGTCTCCGCCTGCGCCACCTGCGACGGGTTCTTCTACAAGGACCAGGACGTGGCGGTGATCGGCGGCGGCAACACCGCCGTGGAAGAAGCGCTGTACCTGTCCAACATCGCCCGCAAGGTCTACCTGGTGCACCGCCGGGACACCCTGCGCGCGGAGAAGATCATGCAGGACAAGCTGTTCGCCAAGGTCGCCGCCGGCAAGATCGAGACCGTCTGGCACCACACCGTGGACGAAGTGCTGGGCAACGACGCCGGCGTCACCGGCATGCGCCTGAAATCGGTGCAGGACGGCAGCACCCGCGACATCGACGTGCAGGGCTTCTTCGTCGCCATCGGCCACAGCCCAAACACTTCGCTGTTCGAGGGCCAGCTGGAGATGAAGAACGGCTACCTGAAGATCCAGACCGGCCTGGACGGCAACGCCACCCAGACCAGCGTGCCCGGCGTGTTCGCCGCTGGCGACGTGGCCGACCAGGTGTACCGCCAGGCGATCACCTCGGCCGGCTTCGGCTGCATGGCCGCGCTGGACGCGGAGAAATTCCTCGACGAAGGCCTTTGAGTATCCGCCAGCGATTCCCGCGAACGTGGGCATGGCGACGGACAGATGACCGACTTCCGGGTTCATCGCCGGCTTGCCGAAGTCCCTGCCGCCGCCTGGGACGCGCTGCACGACGGCCGCAATCCCTTCGTCGCGCATGATTTCCTGTGCGGGCTGGAGGCCACCGGCTGCCTGCGCGAGGACTGGGGCTGGACGCCGCTCCATCTTGGCCTGTGGGACGGCGAAACGCTGATCGCCGCCGCGCCCGGCTATCTCAAGGGCAACTCGCACGGCGAGTTCGTGTTCGACCAGGCCTGGGCGCAGGCGTATGCGCAGCACGGCCTGGACTACTACCCGAAATGGCTGTGCGCGGTGCCCTACTCGCCGGTGACCGGGCCGCGGCTGCTGGCGCGCGACCAGGGGGCGAAGCGGCGATTGCTCGACGCCATTCCCCGTTTCATCGAACAGGCCGGACTGTCCTCGGCGCACTTCAACTTCCATGGCGACGTCGACGAGGCCCTGTTTGGCGACGACGGACTGGATGCCAACTGGCTGCTGCGCGAGGACATCCAGTACCACTGGCGCAACGACGCCGGCTGGGCGGCCTTCGAGGACTACCTCGGCGCGATGGACAGGAAGCACCGCAAGAACATCCGCCAGGAACGGCGCAAGGTGCATGACACCGGGATTTCCTTCCGCATCGTCCACGGCGATGAAGCGCTGGGGAGCGACCTTGCGGCGATGCACCGCTTCTACCTGCAGACGTTCGCGGAATACGGCAACTGGCCGGCGCTGACGCTCGACTTCCTGCACCACCTCGCACGGGCAATGCCCCGACAGCTGGTCATCGTGCTTGCCGAACGCGATGGCAAGGCGATTGCCGGCGCACTGTGCCTGCGCGGCAGCGACACCCTGTACGGACGCTACTGGGGGGCCGCGGAACTGCACCCGGGCCTGCATTTCGAGACCTGCTATTACCAGGGCATCGACTACTGCCTGCGCGAAGGCCTGGCCCGTTTCGAGCCGGGTGCGCAGGGGCGCCACAAGATCGCCCGCGGCTTCCTGCCGACGCCGGTGCGCAGCCGCCACCACGTCGTCGACCCACGCTTTGCCCGCGCCCTGCGCGACTGGTGCGTGGAAGAACGCAACGAGGTGTGGCGCCATCTGCAACAGTTGCGGAGCCATTCGCCATTCCGCGACGGGACGGCAGGATGAGCCTGCACCTGTTCGAGCTGGACGCAAACCCGGCCTCGCCGTTCCCGCCGGTCGGGCTGGCGCTGGACGACCCCGACGGCCTGCTCGCATTCGGTGGCGACCTGTCTCCCACGCGTTTCCTCAACGCCTACCGCGGCGGCATCTTCCCGTGGTTCTCCGAGGGCGAGCCGATCCTGTGGTGGAGTCCCTCGCGGCGGGCGGTGTTCCGCACCGACGGCGTACGCCTGCCCTCTCGGCTGCGCCGGCGGCTGCGCAACAGCGGCTGGACGGTGCGCGCCGACAGCGTTTTCGCGCAGGTCGTTGCCGGCTGCGCCGCCCCGCGCGAAGGCCAGGGTGGCGGCACGTGGATCACCGCCGGCATGCAGGCGGCCTATCTCGCCCTGCATCGCCTCGGCCATGCGCACAGCATCGAAGTCTTCGATGGCGAAGACCATCTGGTCGGCGGCCTGTTCGGCCTGTCGTTCGGGCACATGTTCTGCGGCGACAGCATGTATTCGGTCGAATCCGGCGCATCCTCGCTGGCCCTGGCGGCATTGGCGCGGCGGCTGCGCGACTGGGGTTGGCCGCTGCTGGATGCGCAGGTTCCCAACCCGCATACCCGCCGGCTGGGCGTGGAGATCTGGCCGCGCGCCGGCTACCTGGCCGCGCTGGAAGAGCTGCGCGATCTGCCCGCCGCGCCCGGAAACTGGCGCGAACGCTTCGGGAAATGGCCCGCTTCGGCGCTGGCCGCCGCTTGAACGATTAACGGGATTTTTGCAAGACCCGCCATGACGTGGCAGAATATCGGACTTTCGGGCCCCATTTCCCATGGCGCCCTCCCCAGATACAGGACACGCTCCGGCAGACACATGGCGAAAGACGACGTCATCGAATTCGAAGGCACGATCTCCGAAACCCTCCCGAACACCATGTTCCGGGTGAAGCTGGAGAACGGCCACGAGATCATCGCCCACATCTCCGGCCGCATGCGCAAGAACTACATCCGCATCCTGACCGGCGACCGGGTCAAGGTCGAAATGACCCCCTACGACCTGACCAAGGGCCGGATCACCTACCGCCACCGCTGAACCCCACCGGTTCGCCCGGCGACACCTCCTGAAACGCCCCGCAAGGGGCGTTTTCCATTGGCGCCGGCGTTGACCTGCATCATGGGGCGGCGACGGCCGCCGGGGCAGACTGCAGGCAACCCGCAGCGGAGTCCGCCCGTGTCCATGCGCCATCCCGGCATCGCCTCCAGCATCCTCGACGCCATCGGGGACACCCCGCTGCTGGAGATCGACGGCGTCCTCGCCAAGTGCGAATTCCTCAATCCGTCCGGCTCGATCAAGGCGCGCATCGCCCGTTACATCGTCGAGCGCGCGGAACAGGAAGGCCTGCTCAAGCCCGGCGACACCATCGTCGAGGCCACCAGCGGCAACACCGGCAACGCGTTCTCGATGGTCGCGGCGGTCAAGGGCTACCGGATGCTGGTGGTGATGCCGGAAGGCCTGTCCAGCGAACGGGTGGCGATCTCGCGCGCCTTCGGCGCCGAGGTGCGCTTCTGCGGCAACTTCCACGTCAACGCCGCACTGGAGCTTGCGCGCGAGCTCGGCCGCCAGCCCGGCCATTTTTTCCCCGGCCAGTTCGAGAACGAATGGAACGTGGAGGAGAACCGCGGCTGGCTGGGCCAGGAACTCCTTGCCCAGCTGGGCGGACGGGTGCCGGATGCCTTCGTGCACGGGGTCGGCACCGGCGGCACCCTGATCGGCGTCGGTCAGGCGCTGCGCGCCGTGAACCCGGACGTGCGCCTGTTCGCGATGGAGCCGGCGGAATCGCGCACCATCCTGTGCGGAGAGGTGGCACTGCACAGGATCGAGGGCATCTCCGACGGCTTCATCCCGGCCATCTATGCCCGCCACCGCACATTGGTGGACGCCACCATCAGCATTTCCAGCGAGGACGCGGTGGCGCAGATGCGTGCGCTGGCACGCGAACACGGCCTGCTGTGCGGCCCCAGCTCCGGCGCCCACCTGCTGGCGGCCCGCCGCATCAGGTCGCAGTACCCGGAACTGCAGACCGTGCTCACCATCCTCGACGACGAAGGCGAGAAATACCTGCACGATTTCCACATGCAGCGGGTGCCCCCCAGTCCGCGCGTGAACGCCGTCGGGCGCGGTTCCGCCCGGCGCGGCGACGGCCGGGAAACGCCGCCGCCCGGCCATCGGCGTGCGCGGCCGGTTGCCAATCCAGAGCCCGTCTAGTATGAAGAACCGGCACCGTGACCGATCCACCTCGGCTGTCCAGCGCCTCATCCCCGACGAGACCCCACGTGCTGCACAACCGGTCGCGCACATCGCTGATCCAACGGCTGTCCCTCAGCATCTGGGGGCTGTTCCTCGCGCTGCTGCTGCTGCTTGCCGCGCTGGGTTACCTGGCCATGCGGATGGCCGCGGACAGGATCGTGCCGATGGTCGCCCTGCACACGGTCGAGCTGCGCGCCAGCGCCAGCGAAGGCCTGTTCGTACAGGCAGAGCAGAGCGTCCTGCGGCTGCAGCAGGAACTGGTCCGGCGGCTCTCGCAGGCTGACCACGACGCCACCCTGGCCCGCTTCGACGCGCTGTTCGCCCGCAGCGCCGACGGGCTGTGGCGGCTGCGCCCCGAGCTGGTGGACGCCGAGCGCGCGCCCACGCTCTACCTCCACCAGCCGCCGCAGGGACTGGGCGATTCCGCGCGCCTGCGCGCCGTGGTGGCCTACGACCTGCTGCGCGAGCAGGGGCCGGCGCTGGCGCCGCCGTTCTTCTCGGTCTACATGGACTTCGTGGAAGACGGGCTGATGGTCTACGCCCGTGGCGTGGACTGGGGCAGCGGCGCCGACGCCGCCGCGACCAATACCGGCTATCCGACCATGCAGGGCTCGGAACCGCGCCGCAACCCCGGGCGCAAGGTGTTCTGGACGCCGGTCTACTTCGACCGGCAGGCCGCCACCTGGATGGTCTCGGTGATCAAGCCGCTGGACTGGCAGAACCAGTGGGTGGGCACGCTCGGGCACGATGTCTCGGTGCAGACCCTGATCGACCGCACCATCGCGAGCCAGGAGGACGAGGGCATCCAGCTGGTCATGAGCGCCAACGGCGACCTGATCGCACATCCGCAGCTGGCCCGGCGGATCGCCGCCGCCGATGGCCAGCTGAAGGTCGCCACGCTGCGTGATCCGCTGCTGGAGCAGGTGCACCGCATGATTGCCCGGGCCGGCACCGATACCGGCGCCGGCCGCACCCCCGATGGCAGCCAGTGGGTGGCGTGGTCGAAGATCCACGGGCCGGGCTGGTTCCAGGTCTACCTGTTGCCGCAGTCGCGGGTCAATCACCTGCTGATGTGGGGCCTGGCCGCGCTGTTCTGCATCGGCATTGCCGGCCTGCTGCCGGCGATGTGGCTGCTGCGGCGCCGCGTCCGGCGGCTGTTCGCCATCCCGCTGAGGCGGCTGGCGGTTGCGGTGGACGAGCTGAGCCAGGGCCGGGAGCCGCAGCCCATCGCCATGCACAGCAGGGACGAGCTGGGCCGGCTGGCGGACGCCTTCGACGACATGGTGGAGGAACTCGTCCAGCAGCGCGCCCTGCAGTTCGCCCACGCGCAGGCCCTGCAGACCGAAGTCGACGAACGCCGCCAGTTCATGACCCGGCTGGAGGAGGAACGCGCGCGGCTGCTGGCGCTGCTGGGCGCGATGAACCTGGGCATCGTGTTCGTCAGCAGCGGCAACCACGTGACTTACTGCAACGCGGCGTTCCTGTCGATCTGGGAACTGCCCGAGGGCACCACGGTGGTGGGCCGCACCACCCGCGAAGGCCTGGAGGTCGCGAAGACGCTGATGGTGGACCCGCAGGCGGCGCTGGCGCACCTGGAGGACTCCCTCGCCAACCGCGAACGGCCCAGGCAGTTCGAGATCCCGCTGCTGGATGGCCGGGTGATCATGCACAGCACCTATCCGGTGCACGACGCCCACGGCCACTTCATCGGCCGCCTGTGGGTGCAGGAAGACGTGACCCGGGAACGGCAGACCGCGGAGCAGCTGGTCCGCCTCGCCGAACACGATGCGCTGACCAACCTGTACAACCGGCGCCGCTTCGAGGACGAGCTGGCCCGCTTCTTCCATGATGCCGAACGGACCCCGGTCCAGGCCGCGCTGCTGTTCTTCGACCTGGACGAGTTCAAGTACGTCAACGACACCTTCGGACACCGCGCCGGCGACGCGGTGCTCAACCGGGTGGCGATCGAACTGCGCACGCTCATCCGCGAAGGCGACATCCTGTTCCGCCTTGGCGGCGACGAGTTCGCCGTGCTGATGCCGCATGCCAGCCAGGACGACGCCGAACACCTGGCCGAACGGATCGTGCGGCGGATCTCGCAGACGCCGATGGCCTTGCAGGAACAGACCCTGCGCCTGACCACCAGCCTCGGGATCGCGCACTATCCCACCCACGCCGGCGACGCGGAGGAATTCGTCGCCCATGCCGATGCGGCCATGTACCAGGCCAAGCACACCGGCAAGAACTGCTGGAAGGTGTATCGCATGGATCGCGACACCTCCCGCGAAATGGCGACCAGGCTGGCATGGAACGACCGCATCGCGCGCGCACTGGAGAACGGCCTCCTGCGGCTGCATTTTCAGGGCGTCTATCGGGCCGACAACGGCCACCTCGCCCATCTGGAAGCGTTGATCCGGATGGAGGACGAAACCGCGCCGGGCCAGCTGATCATGCCCGGGCAGTTCATCGACCAGGCCGAAAAGAGCGGCAAGATCCTGGAAATCGACCGCTGGGTCATCAACGAGGCCATCCGCCTGCTGGCCGCCCATCCGCACCTGCCGGCGATGGCCATCAACATTTCCGGCCGCTCGTTCGACGACCCGGACCTGCCCGCCTACATCACCGCCCAGCTGCAGCGGCAGCACGTCTCGCCCAAGCGGCTGCTGGTGGAGCTGACCGAGACCTCGGCGGTGTCCGACATGGGCGATGCCGCACGCTTCATCGCCGCGCTGCGCCGCACCGGCTGCCCGATCTGCCTGGACGACTTCGGCACCGGGTTCGCGTCGTTCGCCTACCTCAAGCACCTGCAGGCCGACGTGCTCAAGATCGACGGCATGTTCATCCGCGACCTGCCGCTGGAGCGCGACAATCAGGTGTTCGTGCGCGCCATCATCGAAGTGGCGCACGGCATGGGCAAGCAGGCGGTTGCCGAGTTCGTCGAAGACGGCAAGACCCTGCTGATGCTGCGGGAAATGGGCGTGGACATGGTCCAGGGCTACCACCTGGACCGCCCCAAGGCCGACCACCCGGCGTTCCGCCAGCAGGGAGCCGCGCAGCGTTCCTGACCCCGGGACCCCCCCGTCGATGAGGCTTGCCGGGCCATCATCCGCACCCGGCAACAAAAAACCCCAGCCGCAGACGGCTGGGGTTCGGATTTGGTGGAGCCAGGGAGGATCGAACTCCCGACCTCGTCATTGCGAACGACGCGCTCTCCCAGCTGAGCTATGGCCCCACGAGGGAATCGCGATTATACGGATGCCATCGCGCCCTGCCAACTCCCCGCCATGGCGGGTCCCAGCCCCCCACCGGAGATGGCGGGGACGCTCAAGATCCCGTCCAGGCTGGCGATATCGTGGTCGAGGACGTGCCACGCCCGCGGCGCCCTGCCCGGGATCTTCTGGCCTGCAGGGGGCGACATCATGACGTTCGGTGCGGGAATGCGTTCGGTCAGGGCGCGTGCTGCAGGAACAGGCCGACGACCTGGCGGAAGTGGTGGCGGTGTTCCGGATGCGGTGACGCCGGACGCCCGCCGGGCGCGCCGCCTCAGTCCTCCAGGAAAAGCGCGCCGACCGCCAGCGCGGTCTGGTATGGCTCCGGATCGTTGCGGTTGGTGAGCAGCACCACGGTAAGCCGCTGCGCGGGCCAGCGCACGATGACGTTGCGGAAGCCGATGGTTTCGCCGGAATGCCACAAGGTGTCGCCGGTGATGCGCCAGCCGAAGCCGTAGTGCGCATCAAAGCCCTCCCCGGTCACTTTCACGTGCGGCGCGAACGCATGCGCGCGCGAGGCGTCCGACAACAGGCGGTCGTCGTACAGCGCCGCATCCCAGCGCGCCAGATCGTCGATGCTCGAGTAGATGCCGCCATCGCCCAGCACCGCGCTGGTCGAGCTCTGGTCGGTGCGCTCCCAGCGGCCGTTGATTTCGCTGTGGCCGAACGCACGCTGCGGCACCTCCGGTCCCCCGGCCACATAGGCCAGGCTGCCGTCCATGCCCAGCGGCCGGAAGATCCGGCTGCGCAGGAAGTCTTGATAGGCCATGCCGGAGGCGCGTTCCACCACCAGCGCCAGCAGCGCATAGCCGCTGTTGCTGTAGCGGTAGGCGCTGCCCGGCGCGAAGTACAGGCGGTTTTCCTTCTCCAGCAGGGCCAATACGCCGGCGTCCCGGATCTGCCCGTCGTAAGGCTCCTGCATCAGGTCTTCGTAGTCCACCAGACCCGAGGTGTGGGCCAGCAGCTGGCGCAACGTGATCGCAGCGGCGGCGTCCGGCAGCGATGGCAACCATTTGCGCGCCGGGTCATCGATCGACAGGCTGCCGTCCTGCGCCAGCAGCAGGATCGCTGCGGCGGTGAACTGCTTGCTGACCGAGGCCAAACGGTAGGCGGTGGCGGGGCCGGCTTCGATGTCCCGCGCCAGATCGGCGCGGCCGTAACCGCGCGCCACCACGGCGGCACCGTCCTTCAGCACCAGCAGGGATGCGCCCGGCGCCTCGCCCTCGTAGCGTTGCATCAGCGTATCGATGGCGGCATCGCGGGTCGGGGGCGCGGTCACGGGCACGTCGTAATACCGGTCGGGGGAAGGTTCGGGGTCGAGGCGGAAATGCCACCACTCCTCGGGCAGGTTGACGAAGCCTTCGGCAGCCATCGCATCGCGCAGCCGGTGGCGGTTGGCGCGCTGGGCGGGACTGGCCTCGGGATTGTCGGTATTGGCAAGGGTGCCGAAGAAATCGAAGGCGGTGCCCATGTCCAGCGGCGTGCACGCGGCGCCCCGGGCATCGCATTGCAGCAGGGTCAGGTCGACGGTGCTGCCGCGGCTGTGGCCGGAGACCGGGGCGATGTAGACGCCGCGCAGCTGCGGCTTGTCGAGGTCCGGATAGAACTCGGCCTTGGTGCGGAGATCGGCGGGGTCGTCCATCCAGCGCACGAACTGCGCCACCGCGCGTGCCGGGCGATAGCAGTCGTACACGCGCAGGCGCTGGTGCCGCTTGCGCAGCGACGCCTCCACCCGCGCCAGCGCCTGCGCCGCCTCGGACTTGAGCCAGCAGCGCGGCGCCAGGTAGCCGTCGATGGGCACGCCGACGAAGTTGTGGCTGCCGGCGTAGCGGATCTCCTGCGACAGGTCCGGCACCAGCGTGCGGACGTCCACCAGGCCCGCCTCGTCCATGCTGCGCGCGGGCGACAGCACCGGCGGTTCGCCGGCATGCAGCGGGGCGACGCAGGCCAGCAGCGCCGCCAGCAGCAGCGCCCTACTCACAGCCGCGCTCCCGCACGAAGGCCAGGTCCTCGTAATCGGAGCTGAAATCGCCGTCCGGATTGAACTTGGCCATGCGCAGCCGGGCCTTGCCGCCCTCGCGGGAGAACGCCAGCCAGGCATTCTCGTCCACCGCCTCGTCGTCCCAGACCAGCAGATGGCGGCCGTCCAGGCGGCTGATTCGGCCGTGCATCTTCGGCGACTTGGCCGCGCGCCACTCCACGCCCTCGCCGACCGCGCAGATCCGCACTTCGCCGAACCACGGGTCGCGCCACACGCCCAGCCATTCGCGCAACTCCGCCACGGGGACGGGCTGGCGCCGGGCGATGTCAGGCAGGGCAGGCTTCGACGCCGCGGCCGGCGGCGGCGTGGCCAGCGCGTCGGCATAGCCTTCCACGCCCAGGGATTTTTCCGGCGCGGTGAACAGCTTCAGCAGCGCGGTGCCCAGCACCGTGCGCGCGCTGCCGCCATCGCCGTTGATCATGAACACGAAGCCGGCGCGGCGGTCCGGCAACAGCATCATCATCGAATACATGCCGCCCAGCGTGCCGGTGTGCGAGACCGTCCACTCGCCGTCCACGTCGGCCAGGCGGAAGCCATAGGCATAGGCGTAGTAATGGGTATCGTCCCACTGCCGCTTGAGGCGCGAGATCGGCATCGGCGTGCGCGCCTTCCACATCTCGGCGCGCTGCGCGTCGCCCAGCCACGCCTTCTGCGCGTCCGTAGGCGCCAGCCAGCTGTTGGCCCAGACCAGCATGTCGCCCAGCGTGCAGCGGATGCCGCCGGCGGGCGCGGAGGCAATCGCCGGGACGATGTCGGCATCGCCCCGGGTGCGCACGATCGCATCGCCATCGCGCCCGTGCGGCTGCGCCACGCTGCCGGCATCCTTCAGCGCGAACTCGCCGACGCGGCAGCCTTGCAGCCCCAGCGGGGCGAACAGCTCGCGCCGCACCAGCTCTTCGTAGGAAGCGCCGCCTGCCGCGGCAGCCACCTGCCCGGCCACCACGTACAGCAGGTTGTCGTAGGCATAGCCGGCGCGGAACCCGTAGGCCGGCTTGATGTGGCGCAGCCCGCGCACGATGTCGTCGCGGGTGAACAGGTTGGGCTCGGGCCACAGCATCAGGTCACCGCCGCCTTCAGGCAGGCCGCTGTTGTGCACCAGCAGGTCGCTGACCGTCATGTGCGCGGTCACCCACGGATCGTGCATGGCGAACGCCGGCAGGTGCTTCACCACCGGGTCGTCCCACTCCAGCTTGCCCTGCTGCACCAGTCGCGCCAGCACCGCCGCGGTCATCGCCTTGCTGTTGGAGGCGATCTTGAACAGGGTCTTCTCCGTCACCGGGTCGCCACTGCCATGCACGGTTTCGCCGTAGCCGCGGGCGAAGACCACCTTGCCGTCTTCGATCACGCCCACCGCGATGCCCGGCAGGCGGTAGCGGGCGACGACCTGGCGCACGGTGGCGTCGATCGCCTGCGGATCAGGTCCGGCAGGCGTTGCGGCAGATGCGGTGGCCGGCAGCAGCAGGGCCAGCAACAGGACAAGGGCGGGCTTCATGCGCTTCTCCATTCGTTCGCGGGGCGTTCGTCGGCGGTCATGGCATCGAAGTCCTGGCGCTTGCGGATCAGCGCGTAGCGTCCATCCTCCACCAGCACTTCCGCCGCCAGCGGGCGCGAGTTGTAGGTCGATGCCATCGACGCGCCATAGGCGCCCGCGCCGAGGATGGCGACCAGGTCGCCGGCCTCGCAGCGCGGCATGTCGCGCTGCCGGGCGAAGGTGTCGCCGGTTTCGCAGACCGGCCCGACCACGTCGTAGGCGACGCGCTCGCGGCCGGCCTCGCCACCGACCCGCACGATGTCGTGCCAGGCCTCGTACAGGCTGGGCCGCAGCAGGTCGTTCATGCCTGCGTCCAGCATCAGGAAGCGTCGCGCACGGCCCTGCTTTTCCAGCACCACGCGGGTCAGCAGCAGCCCGGCTTCGGCCATCAGCCAGCGGCCCGGCTCCACCAGGATGCGGCCGCCGAAACCGGCCAGCGCTTCGCGGATCGCGGCCGCGTACTCGGCCGCATCCGGCGCCACCTCGCCGTCGCGATAGCGCACGCCCAGGCCGCCACCGACATCGATACTGGCGATCACATGGCCGGCGGCATCGAGCTCCCGCCAGAACGCCGCCATCCGCTGCAGCGCCTCGCGCACCGGCTGCAGGCTGAGCAGCTGCGAGCCGATGTGCATGTGCAGGCCGTCCAGGCGCAGGTTCGGCCACTGCGCGGCGCCATCGAACCACGCCCGCGCCTCGTCCGTGGGCACGCCGAACTTGTTCTCCGCCTTGCCGGTGGAGATCTTGGCGTGGGTCAGCGCGTCCACGTCGGGGTTGATGCGCACCGAAGCGACCGCGACGCATCCGCGCGCGGCGGCGATGCGCTGGATCGCATCGAGCTCCGCGCGCGATTCCACGTTGAAGCGGCCGATGCCCGCCGCCAGCGCCACGTCGATCTCGGCGTCGGTCTTGCCGACCCCGGAAAACACGATGTCGGCCGCCGCGATGCCAGCACGCAACGCGCGCTCAAGCTCGCCACCGGAGACGATGTCCGCACCCGCGCCCTCCGCCGCCAGCAACCGCAGGATCGCGCCGTTGCCGTTGGCCTTGACCGCGTAGCGGATACCCGCGTCCAGCCCTTCCAGCGCCGCGCGCAAGGCCCGGATGCGCCCGCGGATGGCGGGCGCGGAATACACGTAGAGCGGCGTGCCCTCGCGTGCGGCCAGCGCGGCCAGGTCCACGCCCGCGAAGCTGCCCGTTGTCGCGTCCATCCGTCGTATTTCCGTCCCGATCTAAAAAAAAATGGCGGCCCGGCAAGGGCCGCCTCCAGGGGGAACCGCTAACTCATGCCGTTTTCCGAAGCGCGAATCAGAAGTTGTAGGTCACCACCAGGTTCGCGTAGCGCGGCGACTGCCAGGCGCGGGCCTGGCCGAAGTACGGCATCTTCACGCCCGGCGCGCCCTCGTAGCGGGAGTGCACGTTGATTTCGGTCTCGCTGTTCAACAGGTTGTAGACCGACAGCCGCGCCTTGAGGTCGACGCCTTCCACCGGCAGCGTCCAGGTGACGTTGGCACCGAGGTTGGTGACCCACGGCATCCGCCCGAACGCGCCCTTTTCCGTGTAGACCAGCTCGCGGTCGATGCTGGAGCAGTTGGCCACGCACAGCCAGCCGGAGCCGCCGCCCCTGCCTTCGCTGGGGCCACCCGCGCTGCGGTTGTCGTTGGGCCAGCGCACGCCGAAGGCGGTGATGGGCCCGCCCGAGCGCGCCGACAGCGTGGCGCCGAAGCTCCATACCTCGTTGAGCTTGAAGCTGCCGCGCAGCTTGATCTGGTGGCGGTAGTCGTTGAAGGTGACGCCGAAACGCTCGTTCACCGCCGGGTGGTCGTAGTACTGCACCAGGTTGGTGTCGGCATAGCCGGTATCCGAGTTGACCGGGCCTTCCATGTTGCCTTCCGACTTCGACCACAGGTACGAGGCGTTGAACGCCCAGCGGTCGTCCCAGGCGCGATCGACCTGGAACTCCACCGCCTTGTAGGTGCGGCGCGGCCTCTTGTAGCCCATCACGATGTTGCTGCCCAAGGTGATGTAGCCGTCCTTGGAACTGTCGAACGTCACCCAGTCGTTGGTCGTGGGGCACCACAGGGTGTTGGTTTCGCCCGGATTGATGATCGGCCAGTCGATGATGCCGGGGCAGCCTTCCACGTGGTTGATCTTGGCGTCTTCCACCGTGCGGGTCATCCTGCGGTAGGTCGCATTGATGCCATAGGACCACTCGCGGTTGATCGACTGCTGGAAACCGAGGATGAACTCGTCCTGGAACACCTGCTTCAGGTCGCGCGCCACTGCGGTGCGCATGTCCGAGGGCGCCGGCACGTTGCCTTCGGTATTGACCGGCCCGATCTGTGCACCGACGATCGGCGACAGATAAGGCGTCCCGCTGACCGGGTTCACCTTGGTTTCCCAGCCGTTGAACACGTAATAGGTGGCTTCGTCGGTGGTGCCGCCGCCGAAGTAGTCGGTCAGCTTGTTGGTCAGCGGCAGGTAGTAGCGGCCGGCGTTGCCGAACAGCTTGGTGCTGCCGTCGCCCTTCATGTCCCAGCTGAAACCGAGCCGCGGCGACACCATGTCGCTGAAACCGGCTTCCGCGAAGGTCGCCCCGGAGGCCAGGGTGTTCTTGAAATTGTCGAAACGCACGCCGAGGTTGAGCAGCAGGTTGTCGGTGACGTTCCAGTTGTCCTCGATGTAGAACGCCTGCGCCTTGGTCGAGACCGGTGCGCCGGTGATGTAGTAGCGCGTTTCGACGATCGCCTGGACCCCGGCCGGCACGATCGCGCCGTTGGCCAGCTGCGCGCCAGCGCCCAGCCCCTGGATCGAATAGCTGCGTCCGTCGCCCGGATAGACCACCGAGCTTTCCGAATCCATCTTCTCGTGGTCCATGCCGAAGCGCAGCAGATGGCTGCCCAGCGTCCACTCGAAGTCGATCCGCGCCGCCTGGCGCTCGTCCTGGCGCCCGCTGATGCTGGTGTTGTCGGCGTGGCAGCCCACCCGCGTATCCGGGCGGCCGAACTTGCTGACGTAGTTGCCGGCCAGGCTGACGATGCTGCACAGCGAATCGGTGGGGCTGGCGCCGGTGGAACTGCGCTGGTTGATGCCGTACATCGCCTTGGCGACGAAGTTGTCGCCGAAATGGCCGGTGTAGGTCAGCGACCAGTTGTCGCCACCGGAGCCGTCGGTGCTCTCGCCGCCCGCCGGCCCGAGGTATTCGGCATCCCAATCGTAGCCATGGGTGGTGGTGGTGGATTCCGCCTTGTCGGAGAACGCCAGGAACTCCAGCAGGTGGTTGTCGGTGATGTGCCAGTCCAGCTTGCCGCCCCAGAACCCGTTGTCGCCGCGGGTGATCCACGCCGCGTTGGTGTCGATGTCCTTGGAATTGCTGTCGCGCTGCTCGTACATCGCGAAGAAGAACAGCCGGTCCTTCACGATCGGGCCGGAGGCCCACAGGTTGGTCTTGAAGAAGGCGCTGTCGTCGCGGCTGGTGCGGTCGCGACCGACCAGCTTGCCGTCGTCGTAGTACTGGTCGGAAGGCGACGTGACCCACGCTGCCGGCTCCAGCGTGACCTCCACGCCGGCCTTGAACTCGTTGCCGCCGGAGCGGGTGACGGCGTTGATGACGCCGCCGGTGCTGCGGCCGAACTCGGCCGAGTAGCCGCCGGTCTTGACCTGGAACTCCTGGTAGAACGAGAACGGTACCGACGAGAAGCCCTGCCGGCGGTACGGGTCGGTGACGTTGAGACCGTTGATGTAGACCACGTTCTCGGCCACCGACGAGCCGCCGAAGCTCAGGCCGCCGAAGCCGGCCGCGGATGCCTGCACGCCCGGCGCGATCAGCGCCACAGCTCCCAGGCTCTGGTCGACCGGCAGTCGGGTCAGTTCTTCGCGGCTGATATTGGTTGCGCTCTCGGTCGAATAGACATCCACCCGGTTGACCACGCGGTCGCCGACCACGGTGACCGCGTCGAGGTTGGCGATGCCGCCTTCGCTGGCAAGGTTGACCGTAGCGGTGCCGCCCAGCGGCACGTTCACGGTCAGCTGCTGCCCCACCGGCGCGCCGCCGCGGAGCAGCAGCAGGGTGTAGTCGCCCACCGGCAGCTGGGCCAGGCGGTAGGTGCCGTCACTGCCCACGGTGACCGTGCGGGTGGCGCCGGTGGCGGCATTCACCAGGGTCACCTGGTCGCCAGCGCTGGCGCGGCCCGCAACGGCGCCGGTGGCGCTCTGCGCGAAGACCGGCGAAGCCGCGAGCGACGTGAGGCACAGGCCCATGGCGATATTGAGTAAGGACTTGCGCAACTTGCGGGTGCTGCTCATAACCTCTCCCCGGTCGATGATTGAGATTGTTCCGGTTGCCGCGGCGCGCGGGATTCCCGCCCCTCGTCCGCCATCGGCAGCGACTGTCTTGGCTGTGTAACACGCAGGGAAAATATGGTCAATAATTTATTCTTGACGTATAACATTCTCGAATCACATATTCCGCAGTGCACAATCCGCAACATCGCCCGCCGCGGCCTTCCATCCGGCGGCGGACACCCTTTGAAGGAGCCGGAATGACACCCACGCGATCCCCGCAACCCCGCCTGCCGGTCCTGCGCACGCTGGCGCTGGCGCTGGCATTGGCGGCCATGCCGGGCATGGCACGCACACCGCAGGCCAACCCGCTGCCGACGCCTGCGCACGGCGTGATCGGCGTGGCGGACGCCCAGCTCAGCCCGGATTTCTGGATCGCCCGCACCCAGGCGCCGGAGGCGCCGCTGATGGCGCGCGCCGCCATCGAGGCCCGCAACGCCCGCCTGCTGCGGGAAGACCCGTCGATGCACGAGCTGGCCGCGTTGCCGGCGACGCTGGCGCGCGCCCAGGTGGCCGGCTGGATCACCGCCCTGGCCTCGCCGCCGACGCGGCCACTGTGGGACGAAGCCGGCAGGCCGGTGGCGAAGGCCGTGCTGGATGCCCTGGCGGCCAACCGCGCACTCGAGGCCATTCCGGCCAGCCAGCCCACCCGCTTCGGCATGGCCGTGAAACGCACCGCGATGCGCACCTTCCCGACCGAGCTGCGGACCTTCAGCGCGAAGGGTGAAACCGACATCGACCGCTTCCAGGAAAGCGCGCTGTTCCCGGGCGATCCGGTGGTGGTCGCGCATGCCAGCCGCGACGGCAGGTGGCTGTTCGTGGTCAGCCCGCGCTACGCCGCCTGGGTGGAAGCCGGCGCGATCGCCGCGGGCAGCCGCGATGCCGTGCTGGGCTACGGCCAGCGCACGCCCTACCGGATCATCACCGGGGCCAAGCCACGCACCGTGTTCACCCGCGAGGAGCCGCGCCTGTCGGAGCTGCAGCTGGACATGGGCACCCGCGTGCCGCTGGCGCGGCTGGCGCCCGACCAGCCGGTCAACGGCCAGCACCCCTACAGCGCGTGGACGCTGGAGCTGCCGGTGCGCAACGCCGACGGCAGCCTGGCGTTCGCGCCGGCGCTGCTGCCGCGCATCGAGGACAGCCGCGCCGACTACCTGCCGCTGACCCGCGCCAACCTGATCCGGCAGGCGTTCAAGTTCCTCGGCGAACGCTACGGCTGGGGCCATGCCTACAACGCGCGCGATTGCAGCGGCTTCGTCTCCGAGGTCTACCGCAGCATGGGCGTGCAGCTGCCGCGCAACACCAGTGCGCAGGCGGTCAGCCCGGTGTTCGCGCGCACCAGTTTCGCAGCGGACGCAACCCGCGGCACGCGCATGGCCGCGGTCGGGGCGTTGGAGGTGGGCGACCTGATCTACATCCCCGGCCACGTGATGATGTACATCGGCGACATCGACGGCATGCCCTACGTGATCCACGACACCAACGGCGGCACCGTGCTCGGCGCGGACGGCCAGCCGCATTCGCTGCGCCTCAACGGGGTTTCGGTCACCCCGCTGCTGCCGCTGCGCTTCGGCAAGGACCACGACTACGTCGACCGCATCACCCACATCGTCCGGGTGGCCGCCGCCCAATGAAGGCTCACGCATGAAAATCACCGACATCCGCTTCGGCATGCTGCGCGTGCCGCTGAAGACCCCGTTCAAGACCGCGCTGCGCACCGTCGAGCAGGTCGAGGACGTGGTGGTCATGGTGCATACCGACAGCGGCCACGTGGGCTACGGCAGCGCACCGGCCACCGCGGTCATCACCGGCGATACCCACGGCTCGATCGTCGAGGCGATCCGCTACTACATCGCGCCGCGCCTGATCGGTCAGGAAATCGCAAATCTCAACCACCTCACCAACCTGGTGCAGGGCGCGATGGAGAAGAACACCAGCGCCAAGGCCGCGGTGGAGATCGCGCTCTACGACCTGTGGGGCCAGCTCTATCGCGCGCCGCTGTACCAGCTGCTGGGCGGCGGCGACCCGGCCATCACCACCGACATCACCATCAGCGTGGACTACATCGACAAGATGGTGGCGGACTCGCTGGCGGCGGTAGAGCGCGGCTTCGAGTCGCTGAAAATCAAGGTGGGCAAGGACATCGGGCTGGACATCGAGCGCACCAAGGCGATCCATGCCGCGGTGGAGGGCCGCGCGCTGCTGCGCCTGGACGCCAACCAGGGCTGGACCGCCAAGCAGGCGGTGTACGCGCTGCAGACGCTGGAGGACGCCGGGGTCAAGCTCGAGCTGGTCGAACAGCCGGTCAAGGCGCACGACCTGGCCGGACTGCGGTACGTGACCGAGCGCGTGCACACCCCGGTGATGGCCGACGAAAGCGTGTTCGGCCCGCGCGAGGTGGTGGAGTTGATCCGCATGCGCGCCGCCGACATCGTCAACATCAAGCTGATGAAGACCGGCGGCATCTCCAACGCGGTCAAGATCGCCGACATTTGCAGCCTGTACGGCATCGACTGCATGATCGGCTGCATGCTGGAATCCAGCATCGGCGTGGCCGCCGCGGTGCACTTGGCGGTGGCCAAGTCCGACGTGATCAGCAAGGTGGACCTGGACGGGCCGTCGCTGTGCCGGTTCGACCCGGTGCAGAGCGGCGTGGTGTTCAACGAATCGGAGATCAGCGTGACCGACGCGCCGGGCCTCGGCATCCGCCACATCGAGGGCCTCGCGCCCGCGCACGAACTGGCGGCCTGAGGGATGCCGGTGGGGACGGCGCTGGTCAAGATCCGCTCCGAGCGCGACCGCATGTCGGCGATCGAGCGGCGCATCGCCGACTTCATCGTCGAGAACGCCCAGCTGATGCGCGACTACTCCTCGCAGCAGCTGGCCAACGCGCTGGGCATCAGCCAGTCCAGCGTGGTGAAGTTCTGCCAGAAGCTGGGGTTCAAGGGCTATCCGGACCTCAAGCTTGCGATCAGCGAGGCGGTGATCCGCGCCGACAGCAACGGCAGCGCGTTGCCGCAGCCGCAGGACGCCTCCAACGCCGCCGCGCAGGGCTACGGCCTGTGGCTGCGGAAATCCGAAGCCGAGGAAGCCACCCGCCTCATCAATCCCCCGGGCACCCTGACCGCGGTGGCCGAAGCGATCGGGCGCGCCAGCACGGTGTTCATCATCGGCCTGGGCGAAGACGACCTGCACGCGCGCACGCTGGCGCTGCGGCTGGCCCAGCTCGGCATCCTCACCGTGCACAATTTCGACGCCGCGCACATGACCGCCAGCCTGTCCGCCGCCAAGCCCGACGACGTGCTGCTGGCGTTCTCCGAGCACGGCCAGCAGCCCGCCCTTGGCCAGCTGGCGCGGCACATGCGCAGCCAGCGCGGCAAGGTGGTCACCATCACTCGCCACAGCGCCAACGCGCTGCGCGCGCAGGCCGACCTCGCGATGCTGGTGTCCGCCCACGACGAGCGCCCGCATATCGAACCCCTGCTCTACCATTCCGCGCTGCAGCACCTGCTCGACCGGCTGTTCATCCGCCTCTACGAAGCCGACGGCGCGCGCCGCGCCCGCCTGCGGGAGACGCTGGGGCGCATCCAGCCGCTGCTGGAACCGTGATGGCCGTGGCGCGTCCGCGGCGGGCGATACCGTCATTCCCGCGCCTCCGGAAACCAGCCTCCAAACCCCGCTACGATTCACCCATTTGCCGGACCTTCCGACGATGCCGATACGCCGCACCGCCACCGCCCTGCTCGCCCTGCTCGCCCTCTCACTTGCCGCCTGCGCCCATCGCAGCGGACTGCCTTCCGCGGATGCCCGGCACTGGGCGGATGCGCAGCAGATGGTGCTGGTCACCGCCGCGGACTGGGACGCCAGCGGCGGCGAGTTGCGCCGCTTCGATCGCAGCGGCGACGGCTGGAGGCAGGTCGGCGAGGCGGTACCGGTCACGCTGGGCCGCAACGGCAGCGGCTGGGGCCTGGGCCTCAACCCACAGCGCGGCGACGGCCCGGTCAAGCGCGAAGGCGACGGCAAGGCGCCGGCCGGCGTGTTCGCCATCGGCACCGCGTTCGGCTACGCCGACCAGGCGACGACCGGCTTGCGCTACCAGGCGATGACCACCAACGACTGGTGCATCGACGTGCCGGCGTCGAACTACTACAACAAGATCATCGACCGCAGCACGGTCAAGGCGCCCTACCTCGACCAGTCCAGCGAGCCGATGCGCCGCGACCTGCACGCCGATGGCGACCAGCGTTATCGCGAAGGCTTTGTGATCGAGCACAACCAAAGCGGCACGGCGCGCCAGGGCGGCAGCTGCATCTTCGCCCACCTGTGGAAGGCACCGGGCGAAACCACCGCCGGCTGCACCGCGATGGCACCGGACAGCATGGACGCGCTGCTGGCGTGGCTGGACGCGCGCCGCAAGCCGGTGTTCGTGCTGCTGCCGAAGGCGCAGTACGCCGCGCTGAAGCGGGACTGGAAGCTGCCGGAAATCACCGCATCGGAGGGCAGCCCGTGAGCCAGACCGCGCGCGTGCTCACCGGCCTCGTCGCCGGCATCGTCCTCGGCATCCTGCTGGCGTGGCAGGCACCGGAAACCGGGCTACGGATCGCCGCCGTGGTCGAGCCGTTCGGCAAGCTGTGGCTCAATGCCCTGCAGATGACCGTGGTGCCGCTGGTGTTCGCGCTGGTGGTGGTGGGCATCAACCAGGCCAGCGACGCCGCGCATTCCGGGCGGGTTGCACGGCAGGCGATCGTGTCGTTCGTGATCCTGCTGACCGCCGCCGCGGCGATGACCGCCGTGCTGGCACCGCTGGCGCTGTCGATGCTGCAACCGGATCCCGCCGTGGCCGCCGCCCTGCGCGGCCACGCGGAGGACATCGCCACGCCGTCCGGCGGCTGGGCCGATGCGCTTGTCGCCCTCGTCCCCAGCAACGCCTTCGCCGCCGCCGCGGCCTCGGCGATGTTGCCGCTGGTGACCTTCGCGCTGTTCTTCGGCTTTGCCCTGACCCGCATCGACGCCGCCCCGCGCGCGCAGGTGGTCGGCTTCCTCAAGGCGATCAGCGACGCGATGATCGTGATCGTGCACTGGGTGCTGTGGGCCGCGCCGGTGGGCATCTTCGCGCTGGTGCTGGCGCTGACCGCGCGCGCCGGCCTCGGCATGCTGCAGGCGCTGGGCATCTACATCCTGCTGGAGTGCGCGCTGTACGTGTTGGCGGTGGCGCTGCTGATCGCGGTGGCGGTCACCGTGGGCAAGCGCCGCTTCCGCCATTTCGTGGCGGGGCTGGTGCCGGTGCAGGCGGTGGCGGCCAGCACGCAGTCCTCGCTGGCGACGCTGCCGGCGATGCTGGACAGCGCGCAGAACCGGCTCGGCATCCCCGCCCGCGTGTCCGGACTGGTACTGCCGATGGCGGTGTCGCTGTTTCGCATCACCTCGCCAATCCAGTACCTCGCCACCGCCTGCTTCATCGCCTGGGCGCTGGGCGTCACGCTCACCCCGGCCCAGCTCGCCACCGGCGTCGCGCTGTCGGTGCTGGTCAGCATGGGCTCGGTGGGCCTGCCCGGCCAGGCGATCTTCCTCGCCACCAACCTGCCGGTCACTTCCGCGATGGGCCTGCCGATCGCCCCGCTGCCGGTGCTGATGGCGGTGGATGCGATCCCCGACGTGCTGGCCACGGTCGGCAACGTCACCGGCGACATGACCGCGACGGCGGTGGTGGCGGCGCGCAGCGGAGAGCCGGAGTCGACCGTTCCATCCGCAACCACCGCTTGACAGCCCTCGCTGCAGTGCAGCAGAGTCGACCCATGTCCTTCCGCATGACCACCACCACGACCATTACCACCGGTACCACGCCGGTGCGGTCGGTCATGCCTGGATAAGACACCATCCCAGACAACGGCCCCCGCAGCGATGAGGCGGGGCGCGAATCCCGACTCCACGCGACGCAGGGCTTCCACCGGAGGCTCCATGGAATCGTCGCAGTCCGCTCCCCCCAAACCCGTCTGTCGCGCGCACAAGTTCGGCGGCAGCTCGCTGGCCGATGCCAGCCGCATCCGGCACGTCGCCGGCCTGCTGCTGGCCGACGACGCGCCGCGCCAGGTCGCGGTGTCCTCGGCCATGCACGGCACCACCAATGCACTGGTCGCGCTGGGTGCAGCGGCCACCGCCGGCGACGAATGGAAGCCTGCACTGGAAGCGCTGCGCCAGCGCCATCGCGAGGCGGCGTGCGCGCTGCTGGCGCAGCCCGACGCCCTGCTGGCCCGGATCGACGCACTGTGCGGCGAGCTGGCCGACCTCCTGCAGGCCGCCTCGCTGCTGCGCCAGCCGGGGCGCACCGCGATCGAGCGCATCCACGGCATGGGCGAACTGCTCTCGACCGCGCTGCTGCATGCGCACCTGCGCGAGCGCGGCGGCGACTACGCCCTGCTCGACGCGCGCGAGGTACTGGTGGTGCGCCATACCGACCTCGGCGCGGTGGTCGACTGGGATGCCAGCGCGGCGCTGCTGGCCGACTGGCGCGCGCGCCACCCACAGTCGCGTGTCAACGTGACCGGCTATGTCGCCCGCGACGAACACGGCCTGCCCACCACGCTGGGCCGCAACGGCAGCGACTATTCCGCGGCGATCTTCGCCAGCCTGTTCAACGCCGACGAGCTGCACATCTGGAGCGATGTCGATGGCGTGCTTTCGGCCGATCCGCGGATCGTGCCGGAAGCGGTGCCGCTGACCGCGATGAGCTATCGCGAGGCCTGCGAGCTGGCCTACTTCGGCGCCAAAGTCATCCACCCGCAGACGATGACGCCGGCCATCGCGCGCGGCCTGCCGATCCTGATGCGCAACACCTTCCGTCCCGATTTCCCCGGCACCCGCATCGACGCCGATGGCGACCGCAGCGCCGCCGGCCCGGTGAAGGGACTCACCCTGGGCGGCGACCTGGCGCTGGTGTGCCTGGAAGGCGCGGGCCTGATCGGCGTGCCCGGTACCGCCGAGCGCGTGTTCGCGGCGCTGCATGCCGCGCACATCTCGGTGGTGATGATCTCGCAGGGCAGTTCCGAGCATTCGATCTGCTGCGTCGTCCACCAGCGGGAAGCGGCAGCCGCGCGCGATGCGCTGCGCGAGGCGTTCGCCCGCGAACTGGCCGGGGCACAGGTGCAGGGCGTGACGATGCTGGCCGGCGTCAGCGTGCTCGCCGCGGTGGGCGACGGCATGGCCGGCACGCCGGGCGTGGCGGCGCGCATGTTCGAGGCGCTGGCACGCGCCCGGGTCAATATCCGCGCGATCGCCCAGGGCGCGTCCGAGCGCAACATCTCGGTGGCGATCGATTCCGCCGACGCCGCGCGCGCGCTGCGCGCCGTGCACGCCGCGTTCTGGCTGTCGCCGCAGACCATGGCCCTGGCGGTGATCGGCCCCGGCAAGGTCGGCAGCGCCCTGCTCGACCAGTTGCAGGCGGCGCTGCCGAGGCTGCGCGAACGGCACAACATCGACCTGCGCCTGCGCGCGCTGGCCAGCCGCAACTCGCTGTGGCTGTGCGATCACGGCGACGAAGCTGACTGGCGCGCGCGGATGCAGGCCGCGCCGTCCGCGGATGGCCTCGACCTGCTGGCCACGCACCTGCTGGACGCACACCTGCCCCACGCCGTGATCATCGACTGCAGTGCCAGCGACGCCGTCGCGCAGCGCTACCCCGGCTGGCTGGCCGCCGGCATCCACGTCATCACCCCGAACAAGCAGGCCGGCGCCGGGCCGCTGGAACGCTACGAAGCGATCCGGGAAGCACAGACGAAAAGCGGCGCGCGCTTCCGCTACGAGGCCACGGTCGGCGCCGGGCTGCCGGTGATCTCCACCCTGCGCGATCTGCTGGACACCGGCGACGAACTGCTGGCCATCGAGGGCATCTTCTCCGGCACGCTGGCCTGGCTGTTCAACATGTTCGACGGCAGCAAGCCCTTCTCCACGCTGGTACGCGAGGCGCATGCGCTGGGGTATACCGAACCAGATCCCCGCGACGACCTGTCGGGTACCGACGTGGCCCGCAAGCTCGTGATCCTGGCGCGCGAATCCGGCATGCCGCTGTCACTGGCCGACGTGCAGGTGGAAAGCCTGGTGCCGGAAGCCCTGCGCGGCGCCGACCGCGACGCCTTCATGGCCGGGCTGGAAACGCTGGACGCGCCGATGCGGGCCCGGCTGGACGCCGCCCACGCCAAGGGCTGCGTGCTTCGATATGTCGCCCGATTGGAGCGTAATGGCCAGGCATCCGTTGCGCTGCGCGAACTTCCCGCCGACCATGCCTTCGCCCACCTGCGCCTGACGGACAACTGCGTGTCGTTCACCACCCGCCGCTACTGCGACAACCCGCTGGTCGTGCAAGGCCCCGGCGCCGGGCCGGAAGTCACCGCCGCCGGCGTGTTCTCCGACCTGCTGCGGCTGGCCGCAGCGCTGGGAGCCAGGCTGTGAGCGCCGTGCGATACGAGGCGCGGGCGTTCGCACCGGGCTCGGTCGGCAACGTCGGCGTCGGCTTCGACGTACTCGGCCACAGCATCGCCGGCATCGGCGATGTCGCCACCGTGCGCCGCATCGAGGCGCCGACGGTGCGGATCAGTGCCATCCGCGGCGCCGTCACCGACCTGCCGCTGGAGGCCGCGCGCAATACCGCCGGGATGGCGCTGATCGCCCTGCGCGAGTCGCTGGCGCTGCCGTTCGGCTTCGAGATCGAGATCGACAAGGGCATCCCGCTGGGCTCCGGGCTGGGCGGCTCGGCTGCATCCTGCGTGGCCGCGCTGGTGGCGGCGAACGCGCTGTTGGAGGCGCCGCTGTCGTCGCACGCCCTGTATCCGCATGCGCTGGCCGGCGAAGCCGTCGCCAGCGGCGGCCGCCACGGCGACAACGTCGGACCGATGCTGCTCGGCGGGCTGGTGCTGGCCACCGCCGACCGGCTGACCAAGGTCGAAGTGCCGGCCAGCTGGCACGCGGCGGTGGTGCATCCGCACGCCGTGCTGGAAACCCGCCGTGCGCGCGAAGCGCTGGCCGGAGCCTATGCGCTGAAGGAATTCGTGGCGCAAAGCGCGAACCTGGCGCAGGTGCTGCTGGGCTGCGAGCGTGGCGACGCGTCGCTGGTGCGCGCGGGCCTTGCGGACGTGCTGGTGGAACCGCGCCGCGCGCCGCTGATCGCGGGTTTCGCGGCAGTGAAGCAGGCCGCACTGGATGCCGATGCCATGGGCGCCAGCATTTCCGGTGCGGGGCCCAGCGTGTTCGCCTGGTGCGAAGATGAAAACACCGCACGGCGCGCGGGCGTCGCGATGACGGCTGCATTCGCCGCCGCCGGCATCGACAGCGACCTGCACCTCACCGCCATCGCCGGACCGGCCGCACGGGTGCTGGCATGAACGCATACAGCACACGCGGCCGCGCGCCGGCGGTTTCGATCGCGGATGCCATCGCAGCCGGCCTCGCGCCGGATGGCGGCCTGTACATGCCCGCAACATGGCCGTCGTTCACTGCCGCTCAGTTCGAAGGCGCGGACACGCTGGCCGACGTCGCCACCCGATTCCTCGCCCCGTTCTTCACCGGCGGCGCGCTGGAATCCGCCCTGCCCCGCATCTGCGGCGACGCGTTCGCCATCGAGCCGCCGCTGGCGGATTTCGGCGGACCCGGCGACTTCCTGCTGGAGCTGTTCCACGGGCCCACCGCCGCGTTCAAGGACTACGGGGCGGCCTTCCTCGCCGGCTGCCTGGCGGCGCTGCCGCGCGGTAACAAGCCGCTCACCATTGTCGTGGCCACCTCCGGCGACACCGGCGCAGCGGTGGCCGCCGCCTTCGACGGTCGGCCCGGGTTCCGCGTCGCCATCCTCTATCCCGATGGCCGCGTCTCGCCTCGGCAGGCGCACCAGCTGGGCTGCTTCGGCGACAACATCAGCGCGTTCCGCGTGGACGGCAGCTTCGACGACTGCCAGCGCCTCGCCAAGACCCTGCTTGCCGATGCCGCCTACCGCGCCGAAGTGCCGCTGGGTTCGGCCAACAGCATCAGCCTCGGCCGGCTGCTGCCGCAGGCGGCCTATTACGCGCATACCGCCCTGCGGCACTGGCGCACCACCGGTCGCACGCTGAACTTCGTGGTGCCCACCGGCAACCTCGGCAATGCGCTGGCCTGCCTGCTGGCGAAGCGCATGGGCCTGCCCATCGGCGAAGTGGTACTGGCCAGCAATGCCAATACCGTGCTGCCGGACTTCTTCGCCGGCGGCGACTACGCACCACGGCCCAGCATCGCCACGCTGGCCAACGCGATGGATGTGGGTGCGCCCAGCAACTTCGAGCGCCTGCAATCCCTGTATCCCGACAACGCGGAACTGCGCGCCACCCTGCGCGCCGAAGCGGTCAGCGATGCGGAGATCCGTGCCGCTATCGTGCGCACCCGCAAAGAACGCGGCCACGTGGTCTGCCCGCACACCGCCTGCGCCGCCGACGTGCTGGACCGTCTGCGCGCAAGCGGCGTGGCCGGCGACTGGGCCGCGGTCGCCACCGCCCATCCGGCCAAATTCCCGGAAGTGGTGGAACCACTGCTGGGCGAAACCATCGCGCCGCCGCCGGCGCTGGCGGCGATGCTGGCGCGGACAAGCCACGCGCAGGCGCTGGCCAACGATGCGGACCTGCTGAAGAAACGCCTGCAAAACGCCTGAACAAAATCGGCATTTAGAACAACTCATTCGGACGAATCAACATATTTGCCGGCGGACTGGCGAATTCCGCTGTGATTGCGATAATGGCCGGTCAAGGCCCCGTAGCTCAGCTGGATAGAGCGTCCCCCTCCTAAGGGGAAGGTCGCCCGTTCGAATCGGGCCGGGGTCGCCAGCAGGGAAGGAACCGGGGAAAGGCGTGCGAAACGAGTGGGGATTTCCCGCCGCTGCGCGTCTTTTCATTCGTTTCCCACCCCCGCGCCTGTTTCCCGCTTTTCCTATCGGAGTCCCGCCATGTCCCATCCCGTCCTCACCGCACTCGGCCTGAACGCCGTCGAATCCGGCACCTATCTCGGCAACGGCGAGTGGTCGAAGACCAGCGACGCCGGCGTGATCGAGCCGGTCAACCCGAGCAACGGCGAGGTGCTGGGCCGCGTGCATGCGTCCTCGCAGGCCGACTACGACCTGATCGTCGAGCGCGCGCAGGCCGCCTACAAGGTGTGGCGCACCACCCCGGCGCCCCGCCGCGGCGAGGCGATCCGCCTGTGCGCCGACGCGCTGCGCACGCACAAGGACGCGCTGGGTTCGCTGGTCGCGCTGGAAATGGGCAAGTCGAAGCCGGAAGGCGACGGCGAAGTGCAGGAGATGATCGACATCGGCGAGTTCGCCGTGGGCCTGTCGCGCCAGCTGTACGGCCTGACCATGCACAGCGAACGCCCCGGCCACCGCATGTACGAGCAGTGGCATCCGATCGGCCTGGTGGGGATCATCAGCGCGTTCAACTTCCCGGTGGCGGTGTGGGCGTGGAACAGCTTCGTCGCGGCCGTCTGCGGCGACATCTGCATCTGGAAGCCCTCGCCCAAGACCCCGCTGTCGGCCATCGCGTCGATGAAGATCTGCAACGAGGCGCTGCGCAAGGGCGGCTTCCCCGACATCTTCTTCCTGTTCAACGACGCCGGCAGCGACCTGGCCCAGGCATTCGTGGACGACAAGCGCATCCCGCTGATCAGCTTCACCGGCAGCACCAAGGTCGGCCGCATGGTCGGCGAGCGCTGCGCGCGCCGCATGGGCCGCAGCCTGCTGGAACTGGGCGGCAACAACGCGATCATCGTCGATGAAACCGCCGACCTGAAGCTTGCGATCCCGGCCATCGCGTTCGGCGCGGTCGGCACCGCCGGCCAGCGCTGCACCACCACCCGCCGGCTGATCGTGCACGAATCCATCTACGCCGACGTGCTGGCCAAGCTGGTCACCGCCTACAAGCAGGTGGAGAAGAAGATCGGCGATCCCACCGACCCGGCCAACCTGATGGGCCCGCTCAACAGCAAGGACGCGGTGGACGCCTACCTCGACGCCATCGCCAAGGCCAAGGCCGCCGGCGGCAAGGTGGAAACCGGCGGCGCGGCGATCGACCGCCCGGGCAACTTCGTGCTGCCCACGATCATCACCGGCCTGAGCAACGACGCCGAGATCGTCCAGCACGAGACCTTCGCGCCGATCCTGTACGTGATGCAGTACAAGGAGCTGGACGAGGCGATCGAGATGCAGAACGCCGTGCCGCAGGGCCTGAGCTCGTCGATCTTCACCACCAACCTCAAGCGCGCCGAGGCGTTCCTGTCGGCGGCCGGCAGCGACTGCGGCATCGCCAACGTCAACATCGGCACCAGCGGCGCCGAGATCGGTGGCGCGTTCGGTGGCGAGAAGGAGACCGGCGGCGGCCGCGAGTCCGGCAGCGACGCGTGGAAGGCCTACATGCGCCGGCAAACGAATACCATCAACTACTCCGACGCGCTGCCGCTGGCCCAGGGCATCAAGTTCGACCTCTGAGGAACGCCGATGAACGCACCCATGCGCCAAACCAGCACGCTCGCCGTGGTGAGCCTCGTCTTCGGCATCCTCGGCTGGACCCTGCTGCCGTTCCTCGGCAGTCTGGTCGCGGTGGTGTGCGGCCACATGGCGCGCGGCGAGATCCGCCGTGCGCAGGGCGCGCTGGAGGGCGACGGCATGGCCGTCGCCGGGCTGGTGCTCGGCTACCTGGTTGTCGGGCTGAGCGTGCTGGCGGTGCTGGCGGCCATCCTGTTCTTCGGCGGGCTGGCCGCGCTGATCGGCCTGGCCGGCATGAACGGATCGTTCTGACCGGCCGCGCGTGTACGGACTCGCCCGCCCGCTCCTGTTCGCCTTCGACGCCGAGCGCGCGCATGGCCTCGGGCTGGCGTCGCTGGAAGCGGCCTACCGCTGCGGCCTGTCGCCGCTGGTAGCTACGCCGCCGCGGCCACTGCCGACCAAAGCGCTGGGGCTGACCTTCCCCAACCCGGTGGGCCTGGCCGCCGGGTTGGACAAGAACGGCGCCCACGTCGACGCATTGCTGTCGCTGGGCTTCGGTTTCGTCGAGGTCGGCACGGTCACTCCGCTGCCGCAGCCGGGCAACCCGCGCCCCCGCATGTTCCGCCTGCCCCAGCAGCAGGCGGTCATCAACCGCCTGGGCTTCAACAACCTCGGCGTGGACGTGCTGGTGCGCAACGTCGAACGCGCCAAGCGCAGGAACGGGCTGCTGGGCATCAACATCGGCAAGAACAAGGACACCCCGAACGAGGACGCAGTGGCCGACTACATGGTCTGCCTGCGCCGGGTGTATCCGCTGGCCGACTACGTGACGGTCAACATCTCCTCGCCCAATACCGCCGGCCTGCGCGAACTGCAGGAAGAACAGGCCCTGCGCAAGCTGGTCGGCACCCTGCGCGAAGAACAGGAAAAACTGGCCGCGCGCCACGGCAAGCGGGTGCCGCTGCTGGTGAAGATCGCGCCCGACCTGTCGGAGAACGATATCGATGCCGCCGCCCGCGTGCTGGGGGATCTGGCGGTGGACGGCGTGATCGCCACCAACACCACGATCTCGCGCGAAGGGGTCGAGGGCGCGCGCCATGCGCAGCAGGCCGGCGGCCTGTCCGGCGCGCCGCTGATGGGCCAGGCCACCACCGTGCTGCGCATGCTGCGCACGCGCCTGCCCGACACCATCCCGCTGGTCGGCGTGGGCGGCATCCTGCACGGCGCCGACGCGGCCACCAAGCAGGCCGCCGGCGCGTTGCTGGTGCAGACCTACACCGGCCTGGTCTACCGCGGCCCGGCGCTGATCGCGGAATGCGTGGATGCGCTGCGCCGGCGCAAGGAAGCCCCCAGCCGCGGCACCCTGCCGCCGGAATGAACGTGGCCCGCGGCTCCGGCTATCGCATCGCCGAAAACGCCCGGCTGGACGCGCGCAACACCTTCGGCGTGCGTGCCGTGGCGCCGATGCTGGTGGAGGCCACCGACACCGCCGCGCTGCCGGAACTGTTCGGCTACGCCATGCTGCGCGAGTCCTCCACGCTGGTATTGGGCGGGGGCAGCAACCTGCTGTTCGCCGGCGATCCGCCGGGCGCGGTGCTGGCGCTGGAGACGCGCCGCATCGATCTGGTCGAGGACCAGGGCGACGCCGCCATCGTCCGCGCCGAGGCCGGCGTGGGCTGGCACGACTGCGTGCTGTGGACGCTGGGTCACGGCCTGGCCGGACTGGAAAACCTGGCGCTGATCCCCGGCACGGTTGGCGCCGCGCCGATCCAGAACATCGGCGCCTACGGCGTGGAGGTGTGCGAGCACGTGCACGCGGTGGAAGCCTTCGACCGCGACAGCGGCGGATTCGTGCGGCTGGCCGCGGCCGACTGCGCCTTCGCCTACCGCGATTCGCTGTTCAAGCACGTCCCCCACCGCTACGTGGTGAGCGCGGTGGAGTTCGCGCTGCCGCGCACGTTCCAGCCGCGGCTGGGCTACGCCGGCATCGAGGACGAACTGCGGGCGATGGGCGTGGACGGCGCCCCGCGCGCCGCGCAGGTGGCCGAGGCGGTGATCCGCATCCGCCGCCGCAAGCTGCCCGATCCGGCCGTGGTCGGCAATGCCGGCAGCTTCTTCAAGAATCCGATCGTGCCGGCCGTGCAGGCCGAGGCGCTGCTGGCGGCGCATCCGGCGCTGCCGGTGTTCCGCGCCGCCGACGCCGGCTTGCGCAAGCTCTCCGCCGCCTGGCTGATCGACCAGTGCGGCTGGAAGGGCCACCGCGACGGCGACGCCGGCGTGTCCGCGACCCATGCGCTGGTGCTGGTCAACCACGGCGCCGCCACCGGCGTGCAGCTGCTGGCGCTTGCGCGCAGGATCGCCCAGTCCGTGCAGGCCCGCTTCGGCGTGGCCATCGAGCCGGAGCCACGCATCATCGGGGCAAGCTGGTGACGGCACCGCGCAGCGCCCACGCGCGTGCCGCCCTGCTGATGCTGGGCAGCACGCTGGGCTTCGGCCTGATGGCGATCTTCATCCGGCTGGCCTCGAAGACCATCCCGACCTGGGAAGTGGCGTTCTTCCGCAACGCTTTCGGTTTCCTCACCCTGCTGCCGATGCTGGTGCTGCCGGCCATGCGCCAGCCGCGGCCGGCGGCGGCCTTCGCCGCCAGCGTG
Source organism: Thermomonas sp. LB-4 (assembly GCF_036409385.1). Classification (NCBI taxonomy): domain Bacteria; kingdom Pseudomonadati; phylum Pseudomonadota; class Gammaproteobacteria; order Lysobacterales; family Lysobacteraceae; genus Thermomonas; species Thermomonas sp. LB-4. The sequence continues at coordinate 56,578 of NZ_JAXOFT010000012.1, forward strand.
CGCACCGACCAGCTGCCGCGCTACGTGGTGCGCACCGCAATCGGCATCGCCAGCATGTTCTGCGGGTTCTGGGCGATCGCCCACCTGCCGCTGGCACAGGCGATCTCGCTGGCCTATTCCTCGCCGATCTTCGTCACCATCGCCGCCATCCTGATGCTGGGCGAACGCGTGCGCGCACGCCGCTGGACCGCGGTGGCGCTGGGTTTCCTCGGCGTGCTGGTGATCGTGCGGCCGTGGTCGCATGCGTTCAGCCTGGGCTCGCTGGTGGCGGTGGCCGCGGCGGTGCTGAGCGCGCTGGTGGCGATCCAGATCAAGCAGCTCTCGCAGGTGGACAAGGCCGACACCATCGTGTTCTGGACCTATGCGCTGTGGGTGCCGATGTCGCTGCTGCCGGCGCTGTTCGTATGGGTCTGGCCCAGCGGCAGCACCTGGCTGTGGCTGCTGGCCACCGGCCTGATGGGCACGGTGGGCCAGTTGCTGTGGACGCGCGCGCTGAAGCTGGGCGATGTTTCCGCGCTCACGCCGATCAGTTTCACCCAGCTGCCGGTGGTCACCTTCGCCGGCTGGGTGCTGTTCGACGAAGCGGTGGATGCCGCCACCCTGCTGGGGGCCGGCATCATCCTCGGCTCCACCTTCTATATCGCCCACCGCGAAGCCAAGCTGGCGCGCCAGCAGCGCAGCAACGCGCCCAGCGAAGCGGTCGAGCCCGGCAACTAGTCGACCGTGCATTCCGGCACGGGTGGCCGCCCGCGCCCGGTGCTATTCCTGCAGGGTCTTCCTGTCGGATGAACCACGATGCGCCCTGCCCTGCTGCTCCTGCTCGTCGCGCTGGCCGTGCCGGCCGCCGCCCAGACCCCGCCGACCCCTGCCGCGCCCCCCGCCCAGCCGGTGAACTTCGCCGTGCCCACCGCGGCGGCGCAGGACGTGGCCAGCATCGATGCCATCATCAGGACGCTGTACGAGGTGATCTCCGGCCCGGCCGGCCAGGCGCGGGACTGGAACCGGTTGCGCTCGCTGTTCGTGCCCGAGGCCAAGATGATGCCGGTCGGCGTGCGCGCCGATGAGAGTGCCGGCCTGCGCATGCTGCGGGTCAACGACTACGTTGCCCTGTCCGGTCCGCTGCTGGTGGAACGGGGCTTCCGCGAAACCGAGCTGGCGCGCCGCACCGAGCAGTTCGGCCACATCGCCCACGTGTTCAGCACCTACGAGGGCAAGGTCGAGGGCGGCGCGGCGCCGATGCGCGGCATCAACAGCATCCAGCTGATGCATGACGGCCAGCGCTGGTGGATCGTGTCGCTGATGTGGGAGGCGGAGAACCCGAAGCTGGCGCTGCCCGCGCAGTACCTGCCCGCCCGCAGCTAGGTGTGATCTCTCAGTAGGTTGTTCATCCGGGGCATCTCTGGAAGATGGGGGTTACG
>NZ_JAXOFT010000013.1:0-57330 GCF_036409385.1 Thermomonas sp. LB-4
CCCGCTCTGTGGCCCGAGATTGAAGCTTCAGAGTGTGTTGATCAGACCTTCCCTAGGGCGCCACGCCTCGCCCGATTCCCTGCATGTCCCTGCGCGCTCTCTTGCACCTGCTGCTGCATGCCGCCGTTCCCGCGCTGGTGGCGTGGGCGGTCTATCGCGGGTCGGGCAAGACCATCGGCTTCCGCCGCGCGTGGGGCTTGCTGCTGCTGGGCTGGCTGATCGACATCGACCACCTGCTGGCCGACCCCATCTACGCGCCGGGGCGGTGCAGCATCGGCTTCCACCCGCTGCACACCGCGCCGGCCATCGCCGTGTACGGTGCGCTGGCGGTGCCGCGCGCCACCCGGCTTGTGGGCATCGGCCTGCTGATCCATATCGCGCTGGATGCGCTGGACTGCCTGCTGATGCGGTGAGCGCAAACCGCACGGTTTCCGCCGCTTCCATGCGCGCCAGCCGCGGGCTCATCGATCGCGCCGCGCGGGCTCATCGATCGCGCCGCGCGGGCTCACCCGTGGTTTGCCGCCCGCTACACTGCCGCCTGGCTCAACACCACTGAAAGGAATCACCATGGCTTTCACCACCACCGCCTCCGGGCTGCAGTTCGAAGACGCCGTTGTTGGCAGCGGCGCCGAGGCCCGGCCCGGCCGCAACGTCACCGTGCACTACACCGGTTGGCTGTTCGAGAACGGCGAGCAGGGCGCGAAGTTCGATTCCAGCAAGGACCGCGGCGAGCCCTTCATCTTCCCGCTTGGCGGCGGCATGGTCATCCGCGGCTGGGACGAGGGCGTGCAGGGCATGAAGGAAGGCGGCACCCGCACCCTGATCATCCCGGCCAGCCTGGGCTACGGCGCGCGCGGCGCCGGCGGCGTGATCCCGCCGAACGCCACGCTGAAGTTCGAGGTGGAGCTGCTGGGCGCGTAAGCGCGACGGGGGCGATATGATTCGATGCGCCGCCCGCCTTCGCGGGCGGCGCCTTTCCGGGGGGAATGCACATGCGGATGACGGTGTGGGCCGCGCTGGCTTGCGGCTTCGTGGGGTGGACGGGCATGGCGCAGGCGGCGAAGCCTCCAGCCAAACCGCAGCTGGTGCGGTTCGACTTCAGCGCCACGGTGCAGGCCGACGGCACGCTGGCGGACATCCAGCCGGATGCGGCGCTGGCGGAAAACCTGCAGGCGATGGTCCGGCGCCGCGTCGCAACGTGGCGCTACACGCCCCTGCAATGGCAGGGCAAGCAGGTGGCGTCGCCGGTGTCGCAGTCCATCAAGCTGGAAATCGTGCCGGTGGCGGAAAGCAGCTTCGCCTTCCGCATCCTCGGGGTGGGCAAGCAGGAGAAACCCGCCCTGATCGTACGGCGGACGGAAAAAACGCCGATGTCGCCGCCGCGCTTCCCGCCCGAGCTGATGCGCAGCGGCGTCAATGCAGTGCTGGTGTATGCGGTGCTGTACGACGCGGCGGGCAAGCCGAGCGAGGTGGAACTGATGTATCCCGCCCAGGTCGACCGGGTGTACCAGCGCCTGGACGCGGCCTCGCGCGAAGCGATTGCGAAGTGGTCGGTGCCGCATACCTTCGAGGGCGCGCCGATTGCGTGCCGCGACAACGTGCCGATCACCTTCCAGACGGATTCCCTAACAAGTCAGCTGCAAGCGCCGCCGGAGGTTGCGGAGCTGTTTGACCGCTACACCGACATGTGTCCCGAAGCGAAGCTGGAAACGCCGGTGGCGGGCACGTTCCTGTAACGCCGACGGCGGGCCTCAGCCCGCGCGGAACCCTTCGCCGGGCGCCGTCGGCAGGGCCGGGATTTGCCCGGTCATGCGTGCGCCGGGCACCATGCCCCACCGGATGCCCATGCGGCGCAAGCGCGCCTCGACCACGCCCAGCGACGCCGCGGGCGTGGCCGCGATGATGGCGTCGTGGCGCTAGGCCCAGGCGGTAGCTAGCGCGAACAGGTCGCTGGCGCGCGCCTGCAGCGCGGGCATGTCCAGTTCCAGCGCGTCCAGCGCGGAGAGCTCGGCGTCCATGCCGTTGTCTTCGATGCAGTGGGTGCCGTGGTCCATCTGCGCGGCTCCGGTGGGCGATGGCGCTGTTTTCGTGCACGCGTTGTGCACGCGGCGTGAGCAAGGCCGCCCGCCAGACAGCTGCGGTTGGGATTGCGGCGCAGGCTGAATGCTTTGGCGCCGGCACGCGGCTGCTTCACCAGCTGCTCACGACAGCGCCGTTATCGCTGGGCCTCCACCCCCAAGGAGCACCCCCATGCGTCGATGGATCCTTGCCACCAGCCTGGCCCTGTATGCCTGCGTGGCCCATGCCGATGGCCTGCAGAACAAGTGGCGGCTGGAGGTCAGCGGCAATGCCGAAACCGCCGGCCAGATCGTGGTGCTGGTGTCGCCGGAAAAGGGCGAGCCGATCCGCGCCACCACCCAGGTGGCCGCCGGCCGCGCCGAGAACGACGTGGCGCGCGACATCAGCACCGCGCTGCAGATGGTGGCCAGCAACCGCTACAGCGTGGAAACGGACGACGGCGAGGACGTGCTGGTGAAGAAGCGCGAGGGCCAGCGCGATTTCGCGGTGACCGTGGTGGAAAACACCGTGCAGGGCGTGACCGTGGATATCGACGCCGAGTGACCCAGGCCCGCGCGAGGCAGGCCCGCGGGCGGCTCCGCGTCACGCCTGCGGGTGGGTGAAGGCAGGCGCCGCGGCCACCCGCCGCGCCACCGCGGGCGCTCAATCCCCGGCGGGATTGCGATGCACCTGCCCGCTCTGCTGCGGATGGACCAGGTCGTCCAGCGTGTAGCCCTGCGCACGCGCGTACTCCAGCCACGCCGCCTTGCTGGCGGCGTCCATCTTCGGCTGGCGGCGCAGCAGCCAAAGGTACTTGCGGTCGGGGTCGCCGACCAGCGCGGTCTGGTAGTCGTCGTCCACCCGCAGGATCCAGTAGTCGCCCTTGGCGAACGGGATCCAGCGCAGGCCCTCCGGCAGGAAGCTCACTTCCAGCCGCGCGTTGCTGGCATCGGTGGGCGTGGCCATGCCCGTCGACACTTCCACTTCGCCCTCCGCGTTGATGCAGGCGTTGACCACGCACACCGCGCCGCTTTCGTCGAACGAATAGGTGGCGGTGATGTCGCGGGCGGTGGCGTCCTCGTGGCGCATCGGCTTGCGCGCGATCTCGTACCAGGTGCCCAGGTAGCGTTGCAGGTCGACATGGGCGGCGGTGGTCGGGGTGGGCGTCATGCGGGTGTCCGGCGTCGGGGGAAGCCGGAGCATGGCCGCGCGCAAGCGGGCATCACGTGAAGAGGCCGACGCGCGGCCGCAACCCGTTGCGCTTGTCGGCGCTCAGTGAGCCTGCAGCTGCGCGGTGATCGCGCAGTGGTCGCTGAGCGGGGGGCCGGCGTAGGTCTTCTCTTCGAAGCCGAGCAGGTCGCCGCTGGCGCGGCGGTCCAGCACGATGTAGTCGATGAAGTCGCGGTAGCGGGGATTGCAGCGTGCCTGCCGCTCGCCGGAAGCGCGGGCGAGGTCGGCGTTGGCGGGGCTGGCGTCGTCCCAGTCGGTCCACACCGCGTCGCCCGGCAGGGCCAGGCGGCGGTTGAAGTCGCCCAGCACTGCGAAGCGCAGGCGTTCGCCGGCGCGCTGGTCGATCCACTGCTCCAGCACCGGCACCTGCTGGAACAGCACCGGGCAGGCCTCGCGCTGGTTGCCGTTGTTGCAGCCGGCCTTCAGGTGCACCGACAGCAGCCGGATCGGCGCGCCGCCGGCCGGGCGCACGATCACGTCCACGCCGGAGCGCAGGTCGGGGTTGCCAAGCTGCAGCGCGGTGAAGTCCGCCTGCCGCTCGAAGGCCACGCCCTTGCGGATCGCGAAGCCGGTGCGCTGCGGGTTGATGGTCAGGCCCGGCTGGCCGCCGCATTCGCCCCTGCGCCCGCTGCCCACGCGCTGCTCGATCTCGACGGTGTAGCGCGCCGGGTCGAACACGCGCTCGGCGGCGGCGCGCGACTCCACTTCCTGGAAGGCGATCACGTCCGCGTCCAGCGCCTCTGCGTAGGCGCGCATCGCGGCGTAGTCGGCGTCGCTGCGCGGCCGGCAGCCGGAACCGTTGCGTTCGGCCAGGTGTTCCATGTTCCAGCTGGCCAGCGTGAGCGTGGCGGCGGGCGCGGCGGGCCGTTCGCGCGGGGCGGTGCAGGCGCCGGCGAGCAGGCAGAGGGCGGCGATCAGGGCAGTGCGATTCATCCGCGTAGTAGAGCATGCCGATGCGTGCGGCAGAACGTGACTGCCCGCACTTTACCGGCGCCGCCACGCCGTGGCGGTACGGAGGGGGATGGCGCGACAGCACCGTTTGCGCGCGGGCGCAAGAGGCGTTGGTTGCCCCCGCCCGCGCCGCCGTGACCGCTAGACTCCGGGCTCATTCCCTGAGCCGAGAGCGTCCCATGTCCCTTGTCCGGCGCGTGCGTGTTGCCCTGGTCGCCGCGGTCTTGGCGGCTTCCGCCGCGCAGGCGGGTACGCCCCCGCCGCCGGGCGAGCAGGCGCAGTGGCTGTCCAGCATTTCCGCCGACGCGATGCGCGGGCACCTGTCGTTCCTCGCCTCCGACGCGCTGGAGGGCCGCGGCACGCCGTCGCGCGGGCTGGACATCGCCGCCGAATACATCGCCGCGCAGTTCCGCGCCGCCGGGCTGGAGCCGCTGGGCGACGACGGCTACTTCCAGACCGCGGACTGGCGCGAGATCGCACCGGCCCGGGTGCGCGCGAAGTACGCCGATGCGCCGGCGCCGCTGCCGGTGCGTAACGTGGTGGGCCTGCTGCGCGGTTCCGATCCGGAACTGTCGAAGACCTACGTGCTGGTGACCGCGCACTACGACCATCTGGGCGTGCGCGAGGGCAAGGGCGACGACGCGATCTACAACGGCGCCAACGACGACGGCAGCGGCACGGTGTCGGTGCTGGAGCTGGCGCGCGCGTTCGCCGCGCAGAAGGTGCGGCCCCGGCGCAGCATCGTGTTCATGACCGTGTTCGGCGAGGAGCACGGCCTGGTGGGCTCGCGCTACTACGGCGCGCATCCGCTGGTGCCGGTGGCCGACACCGTGGCCAACATCAACCTGGAACAGGTCGGCCGCACCGACGACAGCGAAGGCCCGCAGGTGCGCGCCGCCGCGGTCACCGGCGCCGACTACTCCGACGTGGGCGAGGTGCTGCGCAAGGCCGGCGAGCTGACCGGCACCCGCATCACCAGGCACCCGGTCAACAGCGACCGCTACTTCGCCCACAGCGACAACCAGGCGCTGGCCGACCTCGGCGTACCCGCGCACACCGTCAGCGTGGCGTATGCGTTCCCGGACTACCACGGCGCCGCCGACACCTGGGACAAGATCGACTACGACAACATGGCCGCGATCAACCGCACGGTGGCGCTGGCGCTGCAGACCATCGCCAACGACCCGCAGGCGCCGCGCTGGAATGCCGCCAATCCGAAGACCGCCAAGTACGTGGAAGCGGCGCGTAAGCTGAAGCCGTGATGCCTGCCGGCGCCGGGTGGCCAGCGCGTTCACTGCGGCGGAACGCGCGCCCGGCCAGCATGGGCGCGAGCCCCGCGCGAGGTGCCGCTGCCATGGTCCGTTCCGTGCTGCTGTCGCTTGCCCTGATCTCCGGCGTCGGTGCCGCCGCCGCGCAGGAAGCCGCGTTGCCCAACGCCCCGGTGCCGGCGCTGGACCTGCACCGCTACGCCGGCACCTGGCACGAGATCGCGCACCTGCCGCTGTTCTTCCAGCGCCGCTGCGCGGCGAACACCACCGCCACCTACACGCCGCGGCCGGACGGGCGGCTGGTGGTGCGCAATGCCTGCGACACGCGCGAGGCCAGGCGGCTGGTGTCTGAGGGCGTGGCGCGGCCGGTGGCGGGGCAGCCCGGTGCGCTGCAGGTGCGGTTCGCGCCGGCCTGGCTGGGCTGGCTGCCGATGGTGTGGGCGGACTATTGGGTGGTCGAGCTGGATCCCGACTACCGCTGGGCGGTGGTCGGCGGGCCGTCGCGCCAGTACCTGTGGATCCTTTCGCGCACCCCGACCATGCCGCGCGCGCAGTTCGACGCCCTGCGCGATCGCGCGGCGCGCCGCGGTTATCCGGTCGAGCGCCTGATCCAGGCCGGCCGGACGGTGGAATGAGGCGATGAACCTGCTGGCGTTCCAGGACATCGACTGCCCGTACTGCGGCGAGCCGATCACGCTGGCGCTGGACGCCAGCGCGGGCGCCCAGCGCTACATCGAGGACTGCGCGGTCTGCTGCCGCCCGATCACGGTGGTGCTGGACGTGGAGGACGACGGCACCGTCGCGGTGGCCGGCTACGCGCAGGACGAGGCCTGACGTCCCGCGGCGGTGCCGTGTGGCGCGTCGCCATGCGATTAAAAAAACACGGGCGGCCGAAGCCGCCCGCGTGGGGAGTCCACCCGGCTGCAGCGCTTACTGCGGCATCAGCACGCTGTCGATCACGTGCACCACGCCGTTGCTCTGGCGCAGGTCGGCCGCGACCACCTTGGCGGTGCCGCCCTTGGCATCGGTCAGCACGATGCCGCCCTTGCCGTCGGCGGTGGCGGTGAGGGTGCCGCCCTGCACGGTGGTGAGGGTGGCGCTGCCGCCATTGGCCTGGATCTGCTTCGCCAGGGCGGCGGCGTCCACATTGCCGGCCACCACGTGGTAGGTCAGCACGCCGGCCAGCGCGGGCTTGGCCTCCGGCTTCAGCAGGCCCTCCACCGCGCCCGCGGGCAGCTTGCCGAAGGCGTCGTTGGTGGGCGCGAACACGGTGAACGGACCGGCGCCCTGCAGCGTGCCGACCAGATCGGCAGCCTTCACCGCGGCGACCAGGGTGCTCAGGCTGGGGGTGGCGACGGCGGCAGCCACGATGTCCGTGCTGGCCTTCGCCCCGGCGTTGGCGACGACGGGCGAGGCGGCATGACCGGGGGCGCTGCAGAGGGCCAGGGCCAGCGCACCGGCAACGGCGAAGGGCAGGGTCGACTTCATCGGGGTTCTCCAGAAAGTGGGGGAGTGCAGGCGCAGGCCGCAGGCGCGGATGCGTTGCAGGGCCTGATACGCGGCGCGCGCGCGGGCGGATGCAGCGATCGCCCTGCATCCGCCTGAAACGTCGCCGTGGCGCGCTTAGCGCGCTTCCACCGGGCTCGGGTTAAGGCGCCGTCGACGTTCATCTTGCATCGCTGCAGCTATTCAGCGTGCCTGGCTAAGGTGGGGCATGTCCGTCGCGCCCTGCGTGCCGGCATTGATCCGTTTTGATCCCCCGCAGAACAGGAAAGAGGATTCGTCATGCGCAAGCTCAACCACACCACCCTGCTGTTCCCGCTCGCCGCCGCGTTCGCGCTGTCGTCGCCGGCCGCGTTCGCCCAGAGCCACGGCGCCGGCGTGAATGCCACCGCCGCGGCGCGCGTACCCGCCCAGCTGCCGGCGCAGGCGTCGGCCGGCATGGAGATGCACGCCATGCAGCGCGCCGAGCCGCAGCAGCGGGTCGAACCGCAGAAGACCATCCCGGCGATCCCGGCGACGCCGGCCACCCCGGCGGTGCCGGCATCGCAGTCCCAGGATGGCCAGTCCCAGCGCACCGAACCGGCCACTCCGGCCGCGCCCGCCCAGCCGGCGGCGAACGCTGGCGATGGCAGGGAAGGCAAGAAGGACTGGCAGGCGCTGGACACCGACGGCAACGGCAGCCTGAGCATGTCGGAGGCGGCATCGCTGGACAGCCTGGCCAAGGTGTTCGGCCAGGCCGATGCCGACGGCAACGGCGAGCTGACCGGCGAGGAGTACAAGACCTGGTGGGCCGCCAACGCCGGCGCCAAGGCCGGCAAGCACTGAGTTGGGCGGCGGTCTGTCCGGTGTTGCAGGCGCACGCAAGTGCCGGACAGCTGCCGCAAACACTGGAGCGGGCCGGTGGCTCCCCGGCTTGCTCCTTCTTCTTTCCGGTCCGCATGCAAACCGCTTTGGGTTGCCCGGGTCGCGCATAACGGGCGCCCCGGCCAACCGGTGGCCGGGGCGCCCGCCCCCGTTCCACGCCAGATGGCTCAGTCTTCGCGCGGCAGCACGGTGAGTACGCGCTCCACGAACGCCGCGTATTCCTGCATGTACTTGCGCAGGAAATCGGCGGTGCCGGCGTTGCTCACGTTGCCGTCGTCGTCGATCAGGCCAGGGGTGAACTGGATATAGGCTTCCATGGTGTTCATCAGCGGCGAATTGCAGAAGCACAGCACGCCGCGCAACTGTTGTTGCGCCACCGCGGTACCGATCGAGCCGGGGGAGGTGCCGACCACGCCGGAGGGTTTGCGGTTGAACGAGTTCTGGCCCCACGGGCGGCTGGCCCAGTCGATCGCGTTCTTCAGCGCGCCGGGGATCGAACGGTTGTATTCGGGAGTGACGAACAGCACCGCATCCACCCCGGCGATCGCCTGCTTGAAGCGGCGTGCCACTTCCGGGTAGTCGGCGTCGTAGTCGTAGCTGTACAGCGGCAGCTCGCCGATGGCGATCTCCTGCAGCGCCAGTTCCGGCGGCGCCAGCTTTACCAGCGCCTTCGCCAGCTTGCGGTTGATCGACGCCTTCGCCAGGCTGCCGACCAGGTAACCGACCTTGAACGTTTTCATCACACCACTCCCGCGGGACGGAGTGCGCACGTTGGCACCCGATCCGTTACGCGGCGGTCATGGGCGGCCCGGCTGCGCCGGTGCGCTCAGGTGGCGGCGAAAAACCCCGCGAACGCCTCCACGGTGCGGCCGATGTCGTCGTCGTCCACGTCCAGGTGGGTGACCAGCCGCAGGGTCGGGAGATAGCCGATGCTGATCCGGATGCCGGCCTGGCGCAGGTGGGCGTCCAGCGCGCGCAACCGCTCTGCCGGCACGTCGATGAAGACCATGTTGGTGTGCTGGCCGAGCAGCCGGATGCCATCGACGGTGGCCAGCGCGCTGGCCAGCCGCGCCGCGCGGGCGTGGTCGTCGGCAAGCCGGTCGACGTGGTGATCCAGCGCGTGCAGGCAGGCCGCCGCCAGCATCCCGGCCTGGCGCCAGCCGCCGCCGCAGACCTTGCGCCAGCGCCGCGCCTTGTCGATCAGCGCCTGCGGGCCCACCAGCACCGAACCCACCGGCGCGCCCAGGCCCTTCGACAGGCACACCGAGACGGTGTCGAAATGGCGCGCGATCGCGCGTGCCGGCACCGCGCAGGCCACCGCCGCGTTGAACAGGCGCGCACCATCGAGGTGGTAGCCCAGCCCGCGTTCGCGCGCGAATTCGCCGGCTTGGCGCAAGTAGTCCAGCGGCAGCGGGCGTCCGTGCCAGGTGTTTTCCAGCGCCAGCAGGCGGGTGCGCGCGAAGTGCGGGTCGATCGGCTTGATTGCCGCCGCCAGCCGGTCCAGCGGCAGGCTGCCGTCTTCGGCCTGCACGATCGGCTGCGGCTGGATCGAGCCCAGCACCGCCGCGCCGCCGCCTTCGAACTTGTAGGTGTGCGCGTCCATGCCGACGAGGTATTCGTCGCCGCGTTCGCAGTGCGCCAGCAGCGCCAGCAGGTTCGACTGCGTGCCGGTGGGCACGAACAGCGCGGCCTCGAAGCCGAGATCTTCCGCCAACCGCTGCTGCAGCGCGTTGACCGTCGGGTCTTCGCCGTAGACGTCATCGCCTACCGCTGCCGCATGCATCGCGTCGCGCATGGCTGCGCCGGGCCTGGTCACCGTATCGCTGCGCAGGTCGATCACCTTCATGTCCATTCCTTCACCACGGGCGGGGCGCGATCGCAGGGTCGCGGCGGGTCCTGACAGGGTAGAAGCAAATGCGCCGGCCGGGGGCTAGACCGCTTCCGGGGTGGCGTGGTTAAGCCCGCGTGGAGGTTCAGGTTCCGCGCCGGAATGCGTTCAGACCGCGCCCGTAAGGTGGCATGGCGGCTGCAGGAGCGGCCGCGGCAACCCATCCGTTTTGATCCCCCGCAGAACGAGGAACCCCCGATGATGCATACCCCCAGAATCTCCCTGCTGTTGGCCACCGCGTTCACCGTGGCCATCGCCGCACCGGTGGCGTTCGCACAGGACGCCCAGGCGCAGCAGGCGCCGCCGCAGCAGGCCACCCAACCCCCCGCGCAGTCCGCGCAGGACGTCGAACCGGCGAAGAAGAGCTGGGGCGAACTGGATGCGGATGGCAACGGCATCCTTACCGTCGGCGAAGCCGCCGCGCTGCAGAGCCTGGCCAAGGCGTTCGGGCAGGCCGACGCCGACGGCAATGGCGAGCTGACCCAGGACGAGTACCAGGCCTGGCTGTCCAGCAACGGCAACAAGGACGTGCCCAAGCAGTGACGCACCGCATGGCCCAGGCAACACGCGCGTCCTGATCGTCCGCCGGCACGCCTCCCCCACGGCGCTGCACGGCGCTCCGGGAACAACAAGAATCGCACGCAAGGATGCGTCGGGCAGGACGCGGTTGTGGCACGGAGGGCGGCGCAAGCCGCCCTCCGTTTTGTTCCGGTCATGATCGGATGCGGTCGCGCCATGCGACACCCGGCTCGCGTCTCGCATCACGTGTAGTGCGATGTGCGATGCGCGATGTGCGATGTGCGACATGCGACATGCGATATGCGATTTGCGATTTGCGATTTGCGATGCGCGATGCGCGATACGCGATGCGCGTTTCGCGAGGCCAACCGGCAGCTTCGGCCTTGTACGCCGATCCCCGATATGCGCTCTGTCGTGGCTCCGCCACTGCACGACTGGTCGTGAGGTTCCGCGCCGGTGGGCGCGAAGTCGCGGTTGGAGTGATCGGTGATGCACCAGACATCAGCGGAGAGCGGAACCATTCGCATCGGGCCAGCATGTGTCCGCGGCGGCGTAAAATCACGCGCTCTGCCGCTATCGATTGCTGCCTCATGACCACGCTGCCGCCCTGCCCAAAGTGCAACTCCGAATACAGCTACCAGGATGGTGCGCAGCTGGTGTGCCCGGAGTGCGGGCACGAGTGGGTGCCCGGCGATATCGAGGCGGGCGACGAAGCCAAGGTGGTCAAGGACGCCGTGGGCAACGTGCTGGCCGATGGCGACACCGTCACCGTCATCAAGGACCTGAAGGTGAAGGGCTCGTCGCTGGTGGTGAAGGTGGGCACCAAGGTGCGCAACATCCGCCTGGTCGATGGCGATCACGACATCGACTGCAAGATCGACGGCATCGGCCAGATGGGCCTGAAGTCGGAGTTCGTGAAGAAGGCCTGAGCCGCCGGCGCCGGTTTGATCTGGGTCAGCCGCGGCGGCATTCGCCGCCCGCCGGCGTTTGCCGCGCAGATAATCGGTACCGAAAAAGTACTGATTGATTTCGAGGCGAACCCCAGATGGACATCCAGCGCTACTACCACGACCACGCGCAGATCTTCCGCCAGATCGACACCCTGCGCGAGCTGTCGCGCGCCGGCGTGCGCGAGAACGCGGTGCGGATCAGCGAGATCATCACCGGCACCGCCAGCCACATCAAATTCCACCTGGCGGCCGAAGATCGCGTGCTGTATCCCGCGCTGTCGCGCTCCGGCGACCCGCAGGTGGCGGCGATGAGCGCGCGCTACCGCGGCGAGATGCAGGGCATCGCCAGCGCGTTCGCGGCGTTCGTCGCGCAGTGGCGGGTGCCCTCGCGGCTGGTGGCGGACCCGGACGGGTTCCGGCGCGACGCCAATACCGTGTTGCGCGCGCTGTTCGACCGCCTGCAGCGCGAAAGCGTCGAGCTGTACCCGGCCGCCGAAGCGGTCTGAGCGCGGCGGCGCAGGCCGCTGCCACGGGTGCGGCCTGCATGCCTGGCCGCGTGCAGGGCGGGCGCGGCACGCTGCGGCAGGCGGGTCTTGTCCTCGCCCGGCCGGTGGCGGCGGAGGCGCCGCATCCTGGCGATCGGCGGAAAGCCGAGTGCGTCACACCACCAGGGCGGCCCGCAACGGGGTGCCGTCCCAACGGGCACGACCGCCCAGTGCCGCCAGTTCCATCAGCACGCTGGCGCCGACGAGGTCCACCTGCAGCCGCAACGCCAGCTCGCGTGCCGCCAGCAGGGTGCCGCCGGTGGCCAGCACGTCGTCGACCAGCAGCACGCGCGCGCCCCTTGCCACCGCGCCGGTCTGCACCTGCAGGACATCTTCGCCGTACTCCAGCGCATACCGTGCCTCCAGCACCGGGCCCGGCAGCTTGCCCGGCTTGCGCAGCGGCACCAGGCCGGTGCCCAGCGCCCGTGCCAGCGGTGCGCCGAACAGGAAGCCGCGCGATTCGATCGCCATCACCGCGTCGATGGGCACGTCGCGCCAGGGTGCTGCCAGCGCGTCGATCACCGCGGCGAAGGCATCGGCATCGGCCAGCACCGGCATGATGTCCTTGAACAGCACGCCGGGCCTGGGGAAGTCGTGGATGTCGCGGATCAGGCGGGTCCAGTCGGTCATGGGCGGATGCGGGAATGGGAGGCCCTTCATTCTGCATGCCTGGCCGGATCCGTAGAATGCGGCGATGGAAAATGCATCCCGCGGCGGCATCGCCCTGGTCGGTTTCGATGCCGACGACACCCTCTGGCGCAGCCAGGACTATTTCGACGAAGCGCAGGCGCAGTTCGAACGCATCATCTCCCGCTACGTCGACCTGGCCGACGTCGGCCGGCGCCTGTACGGATACGAGGCCCGCAATCTCGCCTTCTTCGGCTACGGCGTGAAGGGCATGGCGCTGTCGATGGTGGAGGCCGCGGTGGAGATCACCGACGAGCGCATCGCCGCCACCGACATCAAGCGCATCGTGGCGCTGGCGAAGGAGCTGCTGCGGCATCCGGTGGAGCTGCTGGACGGCGTGCGCGAGGCGGTGGAAGCGGTGGCGGCGCGGTATCCGGTGGTGCTGATCACCAAGGGCGACCTGTTCCACCAGGAGGCCAAGGTCCGCGAGTCCGGCCTGGCCGACCGGTTCCGCCGCATCGAGATCGTCAGCGAGAAGGATCCGGCCACCTACGCGCGGCTGCTGGAGGAGTTCGGCGTGCCCGCGCGCCGCTTCCTGATGGTGGGCAACTCGCTGCGCTCGGACATCGCGCCGGTGCTGGAGCTGGGCGGCTGGGGCGTGCACGTGCCCTATCACCGGACCTGGATGCACGAAGCCGAGGTGCCGTCCATTCCGGGACGCGCGCGGATGCGCGAGGTCGCCGCCATCGACCGGTTGGCGCAGGCGGTGGTGGAGCTCGACACGCTGGCGTCGGCGGCAGAACAGAACAAGGGAGTGGATGCATGATCGATCTGACCGGCCGTACCGCCATCGTGACCGGCGCGGGCGCTGGCCTGGGCCGCGCGCACGCACTGCTGCTGGCGCAGCGCGGGGCCAGGGTGGTGGTGAACGATCTCGGCGACGCTGCCGATGCGGTGGCCGAGGAAATCCGCGCCGCCGGCGGCCAGGCGCGAGCGGCGAAGTGCTCGGTGGTCGATGCGGTGGCGGTGCAGGCGATGGCGGATGAAACGCTGGCCGACTGGGGCGGCATCGACATCCTGGTCAACAACGCCGGCATCCTGCGCGACAAGAGTTTCGCCAAGATGGCGCTGGCCGACTTCAGGCTGGTGCTGGAAGTGCACGTGATGGGCGCCGTCCACTGCACGCAGGCGGTGTGGAACCACATGCGCGAGCGCAACTACGGCCGCATCGTGATGACCACCTCCTGCAGCGGCCTGTACGGCAACTTCGGCCAGGCCAATTACGCAGCGGCCAAGATGGCGCTGGTAGGGCTGATGCAGACGCTGGGCATCGAGGGCGCCAAGCACGACATCCGGGTCAACTGCCTGGCGCCCACCGGCGCCACCCGCATGATGGAAGGCATCCTGCCGCCGGAGCAGCTGGCCCGGTTCAAGCCGGAGCTGGTCAGCCCGGCGGTGCTGGCGCTGGTGGCCGAGAACGCCCCCAACCGCGCCATCCTCAGTGCCGGCGCCGGCGGTTTCGAACTGGCCTACGTGGCGCTGACCCGGGGCATCCACCTGGGCGAAGCGGCCAGCGCGGAGGCCATCCTCCAGCGCTGGGTGGAGCTGAGCAGCCGCGAAGGCGACTTCGTGCCGGCGCAGGGGTTCGACCAGGCCCG
The DNA here is from genome assembly GCF_036409385.1 of Thermomonas sp. LB-4. Lineage (NCBI taxonomy): Bacteria > Pseudomonadati > Pseudomonadota > Gammaproteobacteria > Lysobacterales > Lysobacteraceae > Thermomonas > Thermomonas sp. LB-4. The sequence continues at coordinate 14,062 of NZ_JAXOFT010000013.1, forward strand.
GCACGAGCTGCACAAGGCCGGCTTCGGCGGCGATTGATGAACGGCGCCCGCCCGAGCCGGCGCATTTTCATAACGCGTTCACTGCCGCGGTAGACACTGTCTCACGCCGGCACACCCGGCGTCGCCACGGAGCTTTCCATGCGCCGCATTCGCCTGATGTCTTCGCTCGCCGTGGCCGCGCTGCTTGCCGCAGGCGCCGGCAGCGCGGGCGCGCAGACCCTGAGCCTCAACTGGAATCCGCGCAGCGGCGATGTCTGGGTCGACACCTGGCTGGGCGACATGAATCGCTACGGCAGCCGCTACCGCGATCCCTTCATCGACGAGATGGTGCGCTACCACGGTGCGCCGCGCGATCTGGTCATCGACCTGCTGGTCAACCGCCGCTGGGCGCCGGGCGATGTGTACTACGCCTGCGCCATCGCCCAGGTCATCAACCGTCCGTGCCGCTACGTGGCCGACTACTGGCAGGCCAACCATGCGCAGGGCTGGGGTGTCGCCGCCAAGCGGCTGGGCATCAAGCCGGGCTCGCCGGAGTTCCACCGGCTCAAGCGCGGCTTCGTGCCCACCTACGACCGCTGGTCGCGTCCGATCAGCCTCGACGACGACCTGCGGCGCGCCTATCCGGATCGCGGCCGCGGGCATGCCCACAAGCCCGAGAACGCGCGTGGCAATGCGCGTGGCGACGGCCCCGGCAACAGCAAGGGCAATAGCGGCAAGAACAAGGGCAAGGGCAACAGCGGCAAGGGCAACGGCCACCACTAGGGCGCCGTACATTGCGGTGCTCGCGCAGGCGGGTTCGCCCTTCCGCGAATGTCCCCCGGCAGCGGGCTGCGCCCGCTGCCTCCTCCTTGATTTCGCTACAGGGCAAACCCGCCTGCGCGAGCTGCGTGGCGCGTCGCGGACGTAGGCGGGTCAGTCTTGCGGCGCCGCACCCGGCCTTCCGTCAGCAGCGGCGCGCTGCGGCTCATCGTGGCGCGGGTCACCGCCCGCTGACCATCGGCTTGTTCGCCGGATGCGCCAAACCGCCTGCGCGAGCTGCGTGACACCGCGGACGCAGGCGGATCAGTCCTGCGGCACCCGCACCCAGCCTTCCATCAGCACCCGCGCGCTGCGGCTCATCACGGCGCGGGTCACCGCCCACTGTCCGCTGACCTGATCGACCGACGCGCCCACCGCCAGCGTGCCGGAGGGGTGGCCGAAGCACACGCGTTCGCGGGTACCGCCGCCAGCCGCGGTGTTCACCAGCGTGCCCGGCACCGCCGCCGCGGTGGCGATGGCGACCGAGGCGGTGCCCATCATCGCGTGATGCAGCTTGCCCATCGACATCGCGCGCACGTTGAGGTCGATGCTGCCGGCGTCGATGCGCTTGCCGCTGGACGAAACGTAGTCCGCCGCCGGCGCAACGAAGGCCACCTTCGGCGTGTGCTGGCGGGTTGCGGCTTCTTCCGCCGTCTTGATCAGCCCCATGCGCAGCGCGCCGGCCACGCGGATCGCCTCCAGCTTCGCCAGCGCCGCCCTGTCTTCGTTGATCGCCGGCTGCAGCTCGGTGCCGATGAAGCCGATGTCGGCGGCGTTGACGAACACGGTGGGAATGCCGGCGGTGATCATGGTCGCCTTCAGCGTCCCCACGCCCGGCACGTCGAGGTCATCGACCAGGTTGCCAGTGGGGAACATGGAGCTGCCGTCGCCCTCGTCGTCGGAAGGATCGACGAACTCCAGCACGATCTCGGCGGCGGGGAAGGTCACGCCATCCAGTTCGAAATCGCCGGTCTCCTGCACCTGCCCGCCGCGCACCGGCACATGCACCAGGATGGTCTTGCCGATGTTCGCCTGCCACACCCGCACGGTCACGGTGCCGTCCTGCGGGATGCGTTCGCCGGGAATGAAGCCGTTGGCGATGGCGAACGGACCGACCGCGGTGGACAGGTTGCCGCAGTTGCCGGACCAGTCCACGAAGGCGGTGTCGATGCTGACCTGCCCGTAGAGATAATCGACGTCGTGATCCGGCACGGACGCCGGCGCGATGATCACGCACTTGGACGTCGAGGAGGTCGCCCCGCCCATGCCGTCGGTGTGCTTGCCGTAGGGATCGGGCGAGCCGATCACCCGCAGCAGCAGCGCGTCGCGCGCCGGGCCGGGCACCTGCGCTGCTTCCGGCAGGTCGTCGCGCCTGAAGAACACGCCCTTGGACGTGCCGCCGCGCATGTAGGTGGCGGGGATGCGCAGTTGCGGAAGCGATGACATGGCGATGCCTGCGGTGGGTGCGGGCACCCATTTTCGCCGCTTGCCGGCGCTTTCGCGAACTTCAGGCCGCCAGCAGGTCCATGAAATCGCGCACCGGCATGGCTTCCAGCCGCGCCTGGTCGAGCGCCACCTCGAGGATGCGCTGCTGGCGCTGCGTATCGAACCGCCGCGCGAGGTTGCGGCGGAATTTTTCCTCCAGCAGCGGCAGCCCTTCGTCGCGGCGGCGCGGATGGCCGATGGGGTATTCCACCAGCACCTCGTCCAGCGCGCTGCCGTCTTTGAAGTGGACGGTCAGGCCATTGGCAATGCTGCGTTTGCCGGGGTCGTGGTAGTCGGCGGTGAACTGCGGCTCCTCCACGCAGCGGATGCGCGCGCGCAGCGCGTCGATGCGCGGATCGGCAGCCACGTCGTCTTCGTAGTCGGCGGCGGTCAGGCGGCCGAACAGCAAAGGCACCGCCACCATGTATTGGATGCAGTGGTCGCGGTCGGCGGGATTGTCCAGCGGGCCGTGCTTGTCGATGATGCGCATGCACGCGGCCTGGGTGCGGATGACGATCTTCTCGATGTCATCAATGCCACGGCCGAGCGCGCGCAGCTGCTGGTGCAGCGTCATCGCCGCCTCCACCGCGCTCTGCGCGTGGAACTCGGCCGGGTAGCTGATCTTGAACAGCACGTTCTCGATCACGTAGCTGCCGTAGTTGCGTTCAAACCGGAACGGGCGCCCCTGGAAGCTGACGTCGTAGAAGCCCCACGCCGGCGCGGTGAGCGCGCCGGGATAGCCCATCTCGCCGGCCTGCGCGATCAGCGCCAGCCGCACCGCGCGCGAACAGGCATCGCCGGCGGCCCAGCTCTTGCGCGAGCCGGTATTGGGCGCGTGGCGGTAGGTGCGCAGGCTCTGGCCGTCCACGAATACCTGCGACAGTGCTGCCAGCGACTGCTCGCGGCTGAGTCCGAGCAACATCGACACCACCGCCGTCGAGGCCAGCTTCACCAGCGCCACGTGGTCCAGCCCGACCTGGTTGAAGGAGTTCTTCAGCGCCATCACGCCCTGGATCTCGTGCGCCTTGATCGCGCAGGCCAGCACGTCGCGCATGGTCAGCGTCGCGCCGCCGCGGCTGCGCCAGTCGGCCACCGCCAGGATCGCGCCGAGGTTGTCGGACGGGTGGCCCCATTCGGCGGCCAGCCAGGTGTCGTTGAAGTCCAGCCAGCGGATCGCCGCGCCGATGTCGAACGCGGCCTTGACGGGATCCAGCTGGAAGCCGGTGCCGGGCACGCGCGCGCCGTTTTCCAGCGTGGCGCCGGGCACCACCGGCCCCAGCAGCTTGGTGCAGGCCGGGTGCTCCAGCGCTTCCAGCGCGCAGCCCAGAGAATCGATCAGCACCAGCCGCGCGCTGCGCCAGGCCAGCGCGGAGGCGGGTTGGAAATCGCGGACGTAGTCGACGATGTCGACCAGCACCTCGTCCCATTCGGCCCTGGAAGACGGCACAGGCAAGGACATGGCGGCACTCCCGTTTGAATCAGTACCGTAATGGTACTCTTTCGCGGGTGCCGGCGATGTGCCTGCGGCCGGCGCGCGGCGGTAAGCCGGCCGCGCAGGCCACATGCCCATTGCGTGGGCGCGCGTGGCCTTTTGGTTCTGACGCGGCTGCGAATTCAGCCCGCGCTGTTGGCGGCGATGAAATCCTGCGCGAACCGCTGCAGCACGCCGCCGGCGGCGTAGATGTGCACGTCCTCGTCGGAATCCAGCCGGCAGGTGACCGGCACTTCGACGGTGTCGCCATCGCGGCGGTGGATGCGTAGCGTCAATGTCGCGCCCGGCGCCGGCATGCCGGCGACGTCGAAGGTCTCGCTGCCGTCGATGCCCAGCGTCAGGCGGGTGGTGCCGGGCTGGAACTGCAGCGGCAGCACGCCCATGCCGACCAGGTTGGTGCGGTGGATGCGTTCGAAGCCTTCGGCCACGATCGCCTCCACCCCCGCCAGGCGCACGCCCTTGGCCGCCCAGTCGCGCGAGCTGCCCTGGCCGTAGTCGGCGCCGGCGATGATGATCAGCGGCTGGCGGCGCTGCATGTAGGTTTCGATCGCCTCCCACATCCGCACCACCTTGCCCTCCGGCTCGATCCGCGCCAGCGAGCCCTGGCGCACGCTGCCATCGTCGTTGCGCACCATCTCGTTGAGCAGCTTGGGATTGGCGAAGGTGGCGCGCTGCGCGGTGAGGTGGTCGCCGCGATGGGTGGCGTAGGAATTGAAGTCTTCTTCCGGCAGGCCCATCTTCGCCAGGTATTCGCCGGCGGCGCTGGAGGGCAGGATCGCGTTGGACGGCGACAGGTGGTCGGTGGTGATGTTGTCGCCCAGCACCGCCAGCGGACGCATGCCGCGCAGCGTGCGCTCGCCCGCCAGTGCGCCCTCCCAGTAGGGCGGGCAGCGGATGTAGGTGCTCATCTCGCGCCAGTCGTACAGCGGCTTGGCCTGCTGGCCGCGCGCGCGCGGCGCGAACATCGGCTCGTACACCTTGCGGAACTGCTCGGGCTTGACGCTGGCCTTCACCACCGCGTCGATCTCGGCATCGCTCGGCCAGATGTCCTTCAGCCGCACCTCAACGCCGTCGGCGTCGATGCCCAGCACGTCCTTCTCGATGTCGAAGCGCACGGTGCCGGCAATGGCGTACGCGATCACCAGCGGCGGCGAGGCCAGGAACGCCTGCTTCGCATACGGATGGATGCGGCCGTCGAAATTGCGGTTGCCGGACAGCACCGCGGTGACGTACAGGTCGCGTTCGATCACTTCCTGCTGGATGGCCGGGTCCAGCGCGCCGCTCATGCCGTTGCAGGTGGTGCAGGCGAAGCCGACGATGCCGAAGCCCAGCCGTTCCAGTTCCGGCAGCAGGTCGGCGTCCTCCAGGTACAGCTGCACCGCCTTCGAACCCGGGGCCAGCGAGGTCTTCACCCACGGCTTGCGGGTCAGCCCGCGCGCATTGGCGTTGCGCGCCAGCAGCGCAGCGGCGATCACGTTGCGCGGGTTGGAGGTGTTGGTGCAGCTGGTGATGGCGGCGATGATCACCGCGCCGTCGGGGATCAGCCCGCGGGCCTCTTCGTCGCGCGCGGCATCGAGCTTGGTTTCGTCGGCGATGCCGCGCTCGGCCAGCGCCGTCACCGGCAGCCGGCGGTGCGGGTTGGACGGGCCGGCCAGATTGCGTACGACGGTCGAAAGGTCGAAGTGCAGCGTGCGTTCGTACTGCGCATGCAGCAGGTCGTCGGCCCAGAAGCCGGCGGTCTTCGCATAGGTTTCCACCAGCGCCACCTGGGCATCGTCGCGGCCGGTCAGGCGCAGGTAGTCCAGGGTGTTGCCGTCGATGAAGAACATCGCCGCGGTGGCGCCGTACTCCGGCGCCATGTTGGAAATCGTGGCGCGGTCGCCGATGGTCAGCGCGGACGCGCCTTCGCCGCGGAACTCCAGGTACGCGCCGACCACCTTTTCCTTGCGCAGGAATTCGGTAAGCGCCAGCACCACGTCGGTGGCGGTGATGCCGGGGCCGGGCTTGCCGGTGAGTTCCACCGCCACGATGTCGGGCAGGCGCATCATCGAGGCGCGGCCCAGCATGACGCTCTCCGCTTCCAACCCGCCCACGCCGACGGCAATGACGCCCAGCGCATCCACGTGCGGGGTGTGCGAATCGGTGCCCACGCAGGTGTCCGGGAAGGCCACGCCGTCGCGGGTGTAGATCACCGGCGACATCTTCTCCAGGTTGATCTGGTGCATGATCCCGTTGCCCGCCGGGATCACGTCGACGTTGTCGAAGGCCAGCCGGCACCACTCGATGAAGTCGAAGCGGTCGGCGTTGCGGCGGTCCTCGATGGCGCGGTTCTTGGCGAACGCCTGCGGGTCGAAACCCGGCGCCTCCACCGCCAGCGAGTGGTCCACGATCAGCTGAACCGGCACCACCGGGTTGACCTGCGCCGGGTCGCCGCCGGCCGCCGCGATCGCCTCGCGCAGGCCGGCCAGGTCCACCAGCGCGGTCTGGCCGAGGATGTCGTGGCAGACCACCCGCGCCGGGAACCACGGGAAATCCAGGTCGCGGCGGCGCTCGATCAGCTGCAGCAGATAGTCGTTGATCCGGGTCGGCTCGGCCTTGCGCACGATGTTCTCGGCATGCACCCGCGCGGTGTACGGCAGGCCGGCCCAGGCGCCCGGCTTGAGCGCTTCCACCGCCTCGCGTGCGTCGAAGTAGTCGAGGGCGGTACCGGGCAGGTACTTGCGATAGCTGGTGTTCATCATGGCGGGCAGGCAAGGGGTCGAACGGACCGCCTATTCTCGCGCATCGCGGCGGGGCCTGCCCCGGCCTCCGTACAATGCGCCGCGTGAACGCCTCGCCCGCCATTCCCGCCGACCAGTTGCGCCTGTCCGTCGCCCCGATGATGGACTGGACGGATTCGCACTGCCGCGTATTCCACCGGCTGCTGGCACCGCATGGGCGGCTGTATTCGGAGATGGTGCACGCCAATGCGGTGATCCACGGTGACCGCGCGCGGTTGCTGGCGATGGATCCGTCCGAGCACCCGGTGGCGCTGCAACTGGGAGGCAGCGAGCCGCCGTTGCTGGCGCAGGCGGCGCGGATCGGTGCGGAGGCCGGTTTCGACGAGATCAACCTCAACTGCGGTTGCCCGTCCGACCGCGTGCAGGCCGGGCGTTTCGGCGCCTGCCTGATGCGCGAGCCGGCGCTGGTGGCGGACAGCGTGGCGGCGATGATCGCCGCGGCGCCGGGCGTGCCGGTGACGGTGAAGTGCCGGCTGGGCGTGGACGACGACCACGAATGGGAGCGCTTCCTCGCTTTCATCGACACGATTGCCGAGGCCGGCTGCCGGATGTTCGTGGTGCATGCGCGCAATGCCTGGCTAAAGGGTCTTAGCCCGAAGGAAAACCGCGAGGTGCCGCCGCTGCGCTACGACTGGGCCTACCGGCTCAAGCGCGAACGGCCGCAGCTGCAGGTGATCGTCAACGGCGGCATCGCCGATGCCGACGAGGCCACCGCGCACCTGCAGCATGTCGATGGCGCGATGCTCGGCCGCGCCGCCTACCACACGCCCTACCTGCTGCACCGGCTCGACGCGCGCTGGTTCGGCGGCAAGCCCCGCACGCGCGGCGAACTGCTGCGCGCGTACCGTCCCTACGTCGAGGCGCAGCTGGCGCGCGGCGTGTTCCTCAAGCACATCACCCGCCACCTGCTGGGCCTGTTCGCCGGCCAGCCCGGCGGGCGCGCCTTCCGCCAGATCCTCAGCGAAGGTGCGCACCGGCCCGGCGCCGACTGGGCGCTGGTCGAGCGGGCCCTCTCACACGCCGAACGCGAGCCGCTCCCGACATGATCACCCGCGATCCCGATGCCTTCCTGGCGCTGGCCCGTGCCCTGCCCACCGACTTCGGCCCGGCCACCGCGCGCGCCGCCTTCCTGGTGGCGCCCGATGGCTTCCGCCTGGCCGAACAATCGGCCCGCGACAACGCCTACATGGCCGATGCCGCGGCGTTCGACGCCGCCCGCGCCTCGGCCCAGCATCGCGACCTGCAGCGGGCGGTGTCGGCGGTGCTGCCGACGGTCTGCTTCGCCGGCAATCCCGACACCCCCGACGCGGTGTTCCCCAACAACGTGTTCGGCACCGCGGCGGGGCGCTATGTCGTCGGCCGCATGCGCCACGAGGTGCGCCAGCGCGAAGCCGCGCGCGCCGACATCCGCGGCTTCTTCCGCGATGTGCTGGGCCGGCAGGAGGTCGATCTCTCCACCCAGCCGCATGCATGCGAACTGACCGGCGCGCTGGTGATCGACCGCGCCCGCGGGCTGGGCTTCTGCGGCCTGTCCGAGCGCTGTGATGCGGAAGGCGCTCGACGGATGCACGAGGCGTTCGGCCTGCGCGCCACCCTGCTGTTCGAGCTTGCGCCCGGCGAATACCACACCAACGTGGTGCTGGCGGTGCTGGCCGGCCGCGCCGTGGTGGTGTGCCCGAAGGGCTTTGCCGATCCCGCGGTGGCCGCTGCCATCGCCGCGCTGTACGCCCCGCATGCGGTGGTCTGCGACGCCGCCGAACACGCTGCCTTCGTGGCCAACTGCATCGCGCTTTCGGCGGACACGGTGTGGATGAGCGCGGCCGCCGGCCGGGCGCTGGCGCCCGCCCACCGCGACGCGCTGGCGGCGGCGGGTCTGCGGGTGGAAACGGTGGAGCTGGACGCGATCGAGGCCGCGGGCGGCTCCCTGCGTTGCTGCATCGGCGAATTGTTCTGAGCCGGGCGGGCAGGAGGCTGAACGGCGCGCTATCCTGTTCAGGAAACTTCAGGGCTGATTCACCCCCTGCTTCCAAGAATGCTCCCGTACCTGCCTTCCCACGTCAGTCACGCCATGCCCCGCATTCCGACCGTCCTGTCCAATCTGTCCGCCGCCGTCCTGCTGATGGCGTCGTCGCTGGCGATGGCGCAGCAGGCGCAACCGGCGCCGCCGCGCGACCGTGAGCCGGAGCGCGAGCTGCAGCAGGCGCCGCGCGTCAGCCTGTCGGATGCGGTGCGCCGGGTGGAGCGCAATACCCGCGGCGAGGTGCTCTCGGCCGAGCGCATCCAGTTCGATGGCCGCGACATGCACCGGGTCAAGGTGGTGGACGACCAGGGCCGGGTGCGGGTGTTCATGCAGGATCCTGTCCGTCGCGACCGTCCGTCGCCACGGCCGCAGCGCGACGACGAGTAAGCCCGAGCCGCCCCTTTCGACCTTTCCCAAGGAGTGACCATGCGTATCCTGCTCGTCGAAGACGAAGCCCCGCTCCGCGAGACCCTGGCCGCGCGCCTGAAGCGCGAAGGTTATGCCGTGGATGCCGCGCAGGATGGCGAGGAGGGCCTGTACATGGGCCGCGAGGTGCCGTTCGACGTCGGCATCATCGACCTCGGCCTGCCCAAGATGAGCGGCATGGAGCTGATCAAGGCCCTGCGCGACGAGGGCAAGAAGTTCCCGGTGCTGATCCTCACCGCGCGCTCCAGCTGGCAGGACAAGGTCGATGGCCTCAAGCAGGGCGCCGACGACTACCTGGTCAAGCCGTTCCACGTCGAGGAGCTGCTGGCGCGCATCAACGCGCTGGTGCGCCGCGCCGCCGGCTGGAGCAAGCCGACCCTGGAATGCGGCCCGGTGGTGCTGGACCTGGCCGCGCAGACGGTCAGCGTCAACGGCAGCAACGTGGACCTGACCAGCTACGAGTACAAGGTGCTCGAGTACCTGATGATGCACGCCGGCGAGCTGGTCTCGAAGGCCGACCTCACCGAGCACATCTACCAGCAGGATTTCGACCGCGACTCCAACGTGCTGGAAGTCTTCATCGGCCGCCTGCGGAAGAAGCTGGATCCGGACGGCGAATTGAAGCCGATCGAGACCGTGCGCGGCCGCGGCTACCGCTTCGCCATCGCGCGCAGCGGCGAGTAACCGCGCGCGCAGGCGCATGACCCCCGCACCCGCCGAGCCCGAACCCGTCGCGTCGCGGCGCGTGCGGCGCCTGCGCATCGGCCAGCCGCGCTCGCTGCAGTCGCGGCAGCTGTGGGCGGCCAGCCTGGGCGTGATCGCCTTCCTCGCGCTGGCCGGCTACGCGCTCGACCGCGCTTTCCAGAGCACCGCCCAGAGCGGCATGCGCGAGCGCCTGCACAGCTATGCGCTGGCCTACGCCAGCAGCGATTTCGCCCGCGACGGCACCGTGATCCCCCCCTGGGACCCGCCGGATTCGCGCTTCAAGCGGCCCGGCAGCGGGCTGTACGCGCAGATCGTGCTGGCGACCGGGCAGTGGGAATCGGATTCCGCGCAGGGCCCCCGCCTGCCAGGCGGCGCCCTGCTTGAGCCGGGCCGGCAGGTGTTCGAAGGGCCGCTGCCCTTCACCCGCATCAGCGGCGCGCCGGGCGAGGTCTACCGCTACGGTTACGGCCTGGCCTTCAGCGACGAGGCCGGCGACCGCGAGATTCCCTACACCGTCTACATCCTCGAGGACACCACCGCGCTGGGCCGGCAGGTGGCGGCGTTCCGCGCCGCGCTGTGGTGGTACCTGGGCGGCGCCGGCGTGGTCCTGTTGCTGCTGCAGATGCTGGTGCTGCGCTGGAGCCTGCGCCCGCTGCGCGACGTGATCGGGGAACTCAAGCGGGTGCAAGCGGGCGCTGCCGCCGGCATGAGCGAGGCGCATCCGCGCGAGCTGGAACCGCTGACCGACAGCATCAATGCCTTCATCCAGAGCGAGCGCGAGAACCTCGAGCGCCAGCGCAATACGCTGGCCGACCTCGCCCACAGCCTGAAGACGCCGCTGGCGGTGCTGCGCTCGCGGCTGGACGCCGACACCGGCGAGGCCGAGCTGCGCAGCGAGGTGGATGCGCAGCTGCGCCGCATGAACGACCTGGTGGGCTACCAGCTGGCGCGCGCGGCGCGTTCCGGCCACCAGCTGTTCTCCGCGCCGATCGAGATCGAGCCGCAGGCCGAGCAGATCGTGGTCGGGCTGGAGAAGGTCTACGCCAGCAAGGGCGTGCTGTGCGAGTTCGAGATCGCGCCGGAGGCGCGCTTCCACGGCGAAACCGGCGACCTGCAGGAGCTGCTCGGCAACCTGCTGGAGAACGCCTTCAAGTGGGCGAAGTCGCGCGTGCTGCTGACGGTGGCTGAAGGCGCGCAGGCGCCCGGCCGCCGCCCCGGGCTGCTGATCGCGGTGGAGGACGATGGCCCCGGCATTGCCGACGACCGCATCGCCCACGTGCTGCAGCGCGGCGTGCGCGGCGACGAGCGCGTGCAGGGCCACGGCATCGGCCTGTCGATCGTGCAGGACATCCTCAGGAGCTACCGCGGCCAGCTGCGCGTGGGCCGCTCGCAGGAGCTGGGCGGCGCGCGCTTCGAGGCCGAACTGCCGGGCGGGCTGTAGCCCGCGCCCGACGCCTCAACTTCAATCGATGCTGATGCCGGCCAACTTCTGCAGCGCTTCGGCGTACTTGGCGCGGGTCCGTTCGATGACCTCGGCGGGCAGGCGCGGGCCGGGCGCGGTCTTGTCCCAGGGAAGCGTCTCCAGATAGTCGCGCACGAACTGCTTGTCGTAGCTGGGCGGGCTGGTGCCGACGGCGTACGCGTCGGCCGGCCAGTAGCGGCTGGAATCCGGGGTCAGCATCTCGTCCATCACGTACAGCTTGCCGTCGGCGTCGGTGCCGAACTCGAACTTGGTGTCGGCCAGGATGATCCCGCGCTGCGCGGCGTAGTCGCGGGCGAAGGCATAGATCGCAAGCGTCGCATCGCGCACCGCTTCGGCCTGCTCGCGGCCGACCAAGTTGACCGCCGCGGCGAAATCGATGTTCTCGTCGTGGTCGCCCACCGCCGCCTTGGTGGACGGGGTGAAGATGGGTTCGGCCAGCTGCTGCGCCTGCTGCAACCCGGCAGGCAGGGCGATGCCGCTGATCGCGCCGGTGCGCTGGTAGTCCTTCCAGCCGCTGCCGATGATGTAGCCGCGGGCGATGCATTCCACCGGGACGGGCTTGAGCTTCTTGGTCACCACCGCGCGCCTGGCGTACAGCGCCGCGTCCACGCCGGCCGGCAGCACGCTGGCGACATCGATCCCGGTCAGGTGGTTGGCGATGATGTGAGCGGTCTTCTCGAACCAGAAGTTGCTGATCTGGCAGAGCATCTCGCCCTTGCCGGGGATCGGGTCGGGCAGGACCACGTCGAACGCGCTCAGGCGGTCGGTCGCCACCATCAGCAGGTGGCCGTCGCCGAGGTCGAACACATCGCGGACCTTGCCGCGGTGGACCAGGTTCAGGCCGGGCAGGTCGGACTGGAGCAGGGTGGTGGCCATGGTTGCGTGCGCTGCGGTGGGGCGCCTAGTTTAAGGCCGGCGCCGCCCCGCGGCCCTGTAAACTGCGGGGATGCGACGCTGGTACGGACAATTCCTGGGCTTCATCGCCGGCTGGCTGCTGCTGCGCCATCCGGTGGGCGGCCTGCTGGGCCTGCTGGTGGGCTATGCCTTCGACCACGACTGGTTCTCCCCGCCGCGCCGGGGGGAGAAGCGCAGGCCGCGCGCGCAGGACCAGCAGGCCGACGCCAGCGGCAACGCCGACGTCGACTGGGCCTACCGGGTGTTCGACCTGCCGGCCAACGCCAGCGACGCCGAGATCGACCGCGCCTACCGCCGGCTGATGAGCCAGTACCACCCCGACCGCGTGGCCGGTGCCGCGCCCGACCTGCAGAAGCTCGCCGAAACCAAGTCGCGCGAGATCAACGCCGCCTACGACCGCATCCGGAAGCTGAGAAAGCAATGAGCACGCAATCGACCGTCATCGCCCCGTCCATCCTGTCCGCCAACTTCGCCAGGCTGGGCGAGGAAGTGGACAACGTGCTGGCCGCCGGCGCCGACTGGGTGCACTTCGACGTGATGGACAACCACTACGTGCCCAACCTGACCATCGGCCCGCTGGTCTGCGAGGCGCTGCGCAAGCACGGCGTCACCGCGCCGATCGACGTGCACCTGATGGTCGAGCCGGTGGACGGGCTGATCCCGATGTTCGCCGATGCCGGCGCTTCGCACATCAGCTTCCACCCCGAGGCCAGCAAGCACGTCCACCGCAGCGTGCAGCTGATCAAGTCGAAGGGCTGCCAGGCCGGGCTGGTGTTCAACCCGGCCAGCTCGCTGGACGTGCTGGACACCATGCTGGACGAGATCGACTACGTGCTGCTGATGTCGGTGAACCCCGGCTTCGGCGGCCAGTCGTTCATCCCGTCCGCGCTCAAGCAGCTGCGCAAGGTGCGGGCGATGATCGACGCCAGCGGCCGGCCGGTGCGGCTGGAAATCGACGGCGGGGTGAAGCCGGACAACATCGGCGAGATCGCGAAGGCCGGCGCCGATACCTTCGTCGCCGGCAGCGCCATCTTCGGCAAGCCGGACTATGCCGCCACGATCGCGGCGATGAAGCAGGCGGTGGTCGCCGCGCGTTGAGCCCGGCGCGGCACGGGCGAAGCCTGTGTTTGCGGCCGCCTCGCAACCTGCTGCCGCTGCCGGTGCCGGGTAGTGGCGCCGGCGGAATGGGTGGGCGTCCTGCCCGTCCTTCGTCCCTGCGATGGACTCCAATGCTGCCGCCTGGGCGTGACATCGACATGACGGAAAGTGGTTTGCATGACGCGCCGGGTTGCGGCTAAAGTTGGCCGATGAACCGGGCGAACCCGTCTTTCGAGCGCAGCTGGCGATGGTGGCGTGGCAATGCCGCCCCGTTCGCCTGCACGCATCTTTCGAAGGACGTCCTCCGTGACCACGCACGCCCAGTTCGACCAGTACGCATCTGACGGCTACACCCTTGTCCCGGTGGTGCGCGAGGTGCTGTCCGACCTCGACACTCCGCTGTCCGTCTACCTGAAGCTGGCCGACGGCCCGCATACCTACCTGTTCGAATCGGTGGAAGGCGGCGAGCGCTTCGGCCGCTATTCGATCATCGGCCTGCCGGCGCGCCGCGTGTACGAAGTGCGCGGCCACACCCTGCGCGTGCTGGAGCACGGCGAGGTGGTGGAAACCCGCGAACTGGACGACCCGCTGGCCGAGGTGGAGCGCCTGCGCGCCGCCCACCGGGTGCCGAAGATCGACGGCCTGCCCGGTTTCAGCGGCGGGCTGGTGGGCTGGTTCGGCTTCGAGTGCATCGAATACATCGAGCCGCGCCTGTGCGCGCATGCCAATCCCGATGCGCTGGGCACGCCCGACATCCTGCTGATGCTCAGCGACGAGCTGGCGGTGTTCGACAACCTCAAGGGCCGGCTGTACCTGATCGTCCACGCCGACCCGCGCGAGCCGCAGGCATGGGCGCGCGCCAACCGCCGGCTGGACGCGCTGGCGCATCGCCTGCGCCAGAGCGGCGCGCCGTATCCGGAAACGCTGGTGCCGGCGGCGATCGACGAGTCCGATTTCCGCTCCAGCTTCACCCGCGAGGAATACCACGCGGTGGTGCGCAAGGCGCAGGAGTACATCCGTGCCGGCGACATCTTCCAGGTAGTGCCCAGCCAGCGCCTGTCGGTGCCGTTCAGCGCCCGCCCGGTCGACGTATACCGCGCGCTGCGCGCATTGAATCCGTCGCCGTACATGTACTTCCTCGACGTCGGTGCCACCCAGGTGGTGGGCTCGTCGCCGGAGATCCTGGCCCGCCTCCAGTTCGATGCGGAAGGCACCGGCACCGTCACCGTGCGGCCCATCGCGGGCACCCGCCCGCGCGGCAAGACCCCGGAGGAGGACCTGGCGCTGGAAGCCGAACTGCTGGCCGATCCCAAGGAGCGCGCCGAGCACCTGATGCTGATCGACCTGGGCCGCAACGACGTCGGCCGGATCAGCGCCGCCGGCAGCGTCAAGGTGGGCGAGCAGTTCGTGATCGAGCGCTACAGCCACGTCATGCATATCGTCAGCGAGGTCACCGGCACCCTGCGGGCGGGCCTGTCCTACGCCGACGTGCTGCGCGCCACTTTCCCGGCCGGCACCGTGTCCGGCGCCCCCAAGATCCGCGCGCTGGAAGTGATCCGCGAGCTGGAGCCGGTCAAGCGCAACGTCTATTCCGGCGCGGTTGGCTACATCGGCTGGCACGGCGATGCCGACACCGCCATCGCCATCCGCACCGCGGTGATCCAGGACAACATGCTGCACGTGCAAGCCGGTGGCGGCGTGGTCTACGACTCCGATCCCGACGCCGAATGGCAGGAAACCATGAACAAGGGCCGCGCGCTGTTCCGCGCCGTGGCGCAGGCGGCGAGGGGGCTCTGACATGCTGCTGATGATCGACAACTACGACAGCTTCACCTTCAACCTCGTGCAGTACCTGCAGGAACTCGGCGCGGAGGTGCGGGTGGAGCGCAATGACGCGCTCAGCGTGGCGCAGATCGAGGCGCTTGCCCCCGACAAGATCGTGATCTCGCCGGGGCCGTGCACGCCGAACGAGGCGGGGGTGTCGCTCGACGTGCTGCGCGAGCTGGGTCCGCGCATCCCGGTGTTCGGCGTATGCCTGGGTTACCAGGCGCTGGGGCAGGTCTACGGCGGCAAGGTGGTGCGCGCGGGGCGGATCATGCACGGCAAGACCTCGCCCATCCACCACGAAGGAAAAGGCGCGTTCGCCGGCCTGCCGACGCCGTTCGAGGCCACCCGCTACCACTCGCTGGTGGTGGAGAAAACCAGCGTGCCCGATTGCCTGGAAGCCACCGCCTGGACCGAGAACGACGACGGCAGCGTGGAAGAGCTGATGGGCCTGCGCCATCGCGAGTATCCGGTCGAAGGCGTGCAGTTCCATCCGGAGTCGATCCTTACCCAGCACGGCCACGCGCTGCTGAAGAACTTCCTGGAGCGTTGACCATGCCCATCACCCCGCAGGAAGCCCTGCAGCGCACCATCGAACACCGCGAGATCTTCTTCGACGAAATGGTCGACCTGATGCGCCAGATCATGCGCGGCGAAGTGTCGCCGGCGCTGACCTCGGCCATCCTCACCGGGCTGCGGGTGAAGAAGGAAACGGTGGGCGAGATCGCCGGCGCCGCCACCGTGATGCGCGAGTTCGCGCGGCCGGTGGAGGTGGCCGACAAGACCCGGCTGGTCGACATCGTCGGCACCGGTGGCGATGGTTCGCACACCTTCAACATCTCCACCTGCGCGATGTTCGTGGTCGCCGCGGCCGGCGCGCGGGTGGCCAAGCACGGCAATCGCAGCGTGTCTTCGAAATCCGGCAGCGCCGACGCGCTGGAGGCGCTGGGCGCGGCGATCGAACTGCAGCCCGCGCAGGTGGCGCGCGCCATCGAGGAGGTCGGAATCGGCTTCATGTTCGCGCCCATCCACCACCCGGCGATGAAGGTGGTGGCGCCGGTGCGCCGCGAGATGGGCGTGCGCACGATCTTCAACATCCTCGGCCCGCTGACCAACCCGGTGGGTGCCACCCGCATCCTGATGGGCGTGTTCCACCCTGACCTGGTCGGCATCCAGGCGCGCGTGCTGCACGAGCTGGGTGCCGAGCGCGCGCTGGTGGTGTGGGGGCGCGACAACATGGACGAAATCTCGCTCGGCGCCGGCACGCTGGTGGGCGAACTGCGCGACGGCAATGTGCGCGAATACGAGATCCATCCCGAGGATTTCGGCATCGCCATGTCGGCCAGCCGCAACCTGAAGGTGGCCGACCCGGCAGAATCCATCGCCATGCTGCGCGCGGTGTTGGACAATCGGCCCGGCCCGGCCAACGACATCGTCGCGCTCAATGCCGGCGCGGCGCTGTACGTGGCCGGCGTAGCCGACAGCATCGCCGATGGCCTGGCCCGCGCCCGCGCGGCCATCGCCGACGGCAGCGCGCGTGCGCGCATGCAGCAGTACGTCGCCACCAGCCGCGCGCTGGCCGACCAGGGCTGATCCACCCCGCCTCCCCGTACTTACCGGAAGTCCATCTTGAGCACCATCCTCGACACCATCCTGCGCCGCAAGCACGAAGAAGTGGCCGCGCGTCGCGAACAAGTCTCGTTGTTCGAGTTGAAGACCCGCGCCGGCCGTGCGCCGCCGCTGCGCGGCTTTGCCGATGCGGTGCTGGCGAGGATCGCGGCCGGCCAGCCGGCGGTGATCGCCGAGGTGAAGAAGGCCAGCCCTTCCAAGGGCGTGATCCGCGCCGATTTCGATCCGGCCGCGATCGCCCGCAGTTACGAGGCCGGCGGCGCGGCCTGCCTGTCGGTGCTCACCGACGTCGATTTCTTCCAGGGCAGCGATGCCTACCTGCAACAGGCGCGCGCGGCCTGCGCGCTGCCGGTGCTGCGCAAGGACTTCATCGTCGACGCGTACCAGTTGTACGAGGCGCGGGTGTTGGGCGCCGATTGCGTGCTGCTGATCGCCGCCGCGCTGGACGATGCGCAGCTGTCCGAGTTCGCCTTCATCGCCGCCGAGCTGGGCATGGACGTGCTGCTGGAGGTGCACGACATCGACGAGCTGGAGCGCTCGCTGCCGGTGCCGGCGCGGCTGCTGGGCATCAACAACCGCAACCTCAAGACCTTCGAGGTATCGCTGCAGACCACGCTGGACCTCAAGACGATGGTGCCGGCGGACCGGCTGCTGGTGACCGAGAGCGGCATCCTCGCGCCCGCCGACGTGGCGCTGATGCGCGATGCCGGCGTGCACGCATTCCTGGTCGGCGAAGCGTTCATGCGCCAGCCCGATCCCGGCGCCGCGCTGCGCGGGTTGTTCGACGGCCGGGCGTCTGCATGAGCCAGCGCTACCCGCCGCCGCAGGGCGATGCGCCGCTGGTGGTGTTCGATTTCGACCACACCCTGTACGACGGCGATTCCGGCAGCCACCTGTTCAAATGGCTGATCGAGCGCAACTGGTGGCGGGTGCTGCTGGCGCTGCTGGTGGCGCCGGTGGCGGGGCCGATGGTGGCGTGGCTGCGCACGCGCCGCGCCGGCATCTCGGTATTCGTCTGGGTGGGCACGCTGGGTGTGCGTGACCGCGCTGCGCTGGATGCGCTGATCGACCGTTACGTGGTCACCCACGCAGAGCAGATCAAGGCGCGGTTGCTGCCGCTGGCGCTGGACGTGTTCCAGCAGCATCGCGAGCGCGGTGATTGCGTGCTGGTCGCCACCGGCGCGCCGCCGGAGTTGGCGCGGGCGATCCTGGCCTTCGTCGCGCATGAGGACGTGCCGGTGATCGGCACCCTGCTGGGGCCGAAGTTGGGCGCCATGGGCGCGCTGCGCCACTGCCACCACGCGATGAAGATGACGATGATCCGCGCCGCCGGCTACACCGCGCCGGTGGCAAGCGCCTACTCCGACAGCAGCGCCGACCTGCCGCTGTTGCAGGCGGCTGGAAAGCCGGTGGTGGTGAACCCGAAGGCGGCGCGGGTGGCGATGTTCCGGCGCGTGCTGCCGGCCGGCACGCCCATCCTCAACTGGGGCTGCCCCGGCCGCGCCGGTGAACCCGTCCGCTAGGTGCGCACCGCAGGGGGCGAGAATGCTTCCGCGGGTTCCTGCAAGCGCATCGCGCCGAAGCAAGGCGCTCCTGCCGAAGTGATTACGCCGAGCCCAGCGCCTTGACGAAGCGCACCGAGCTGCCGCTGTAGCCGCAGGCCTGGTAGAAGGCATGTGCTTCGGTGCGCTGCGCGCCGGAGGTCAGCTCGATGCGTGCGGCGCCGCCACTGCGGGCGCGGCGCTCGGCTTCCTTCAGCAGGTGCCGGCCGATGCCCATGCCCTGCGCGCTGGGGGTGACCACCAGCGCGGTGACCCGGCAGGTGGTGGTGCCCAGTGGCAGGTAATACATGAAATCCAGCGCCATCATCCCGCAGACCGCGCCGTTACGGCGCGCCAGCACCAGCGCCTGGCGGTCGTTGGCGAGGATCGCGCTGATCCGCTCGGAGGCATCGGCCAGGTCGCAGGGATAGCCCAGCTCGGCCAGCAGGTGCGCCACGTCGTCGGCATCCGCCGGCACCGCGTTGCGCAGGTCCACGTCCGGGGCATGGTGGCCGGGAGAGAATGCATGGCTCATGCGCGGACTGCTCCTTGGGTTCTAGCGGGTGCCGTAGACCACCACGGTCTTGCCGCGGGCGTGCAGCTTGCCATCGGCCTGCAGCTTCTTCAGCACGCGCCCGGCCATCTCGCGCGAACAGCCGACCAGCCGCGCCAGTTCCTGCCGCGACACCCGCAGCTGGGTGCCCAGCGGATGGGTCATCGCCTCCGGCTCCCGCGACAGGTCGAACAGGGTGCGGTAGATGCGGTCGGTCACGTCGAGGAAGGCCAGTCGGCCAGCCTTGCGGCTGGTGTCCAGCAGGCGCTGGCTGATCTGCGCGCCGATCGAGTACAGCAGGCGGGTGGCGTCGTTGGCCTGTGCCACCAGCAGCGCCTGCAGGCGCTCGTAGCTGATCTCGGCCAGCTCGCAGGGGGTGCGCGTGCGCAGCGCCACGCCACGCTGTTCGGTTTCCACGAACAGGCCCATTTCGCCGACGAATTCGCCCGGCCCCACGTAGCCCAGCACCAGCTCGCGGTCGTCGTCCTCGCGCGTGGTGATGCTCACCGAACCGGAGATGATGTAGTAGAGCGTGCCCGCGGGATCGCCCGGATGGAACACCTCGCTGCGCGCCGGGTACTTGCGGCGATGGCAGTTTGCAATGAAGCGTCCGATCGTCTCGGCATCGGCGCCCAGAGGGTTGAATGCGCGCGGCATGGCGGTCTTGGGGGCTTTGCTGCTCATTCAGGCGGACATTCTGGAATACCCAAGCTTAGGCCGAACCGTGACGGCGGGCAAACTATCGGGCCGCCCGGTGGCCGTGGCGCGCCCGCGGCGGGCACCCGCGGGCGCCCCGCGCGGGCGCGCCTCCACGCGCGGCTGCGCGCTTTGCCGCATAATCGCCGGTCTGTCCCGTTTCCGCTGGAAGCCAACCGCCGTGGTCAAACCGCTGCCGCGCCTGAAGCTGCAAGGCTTCAACAACCTCACCAAGTCGCTCAGCTTCAACATCTACGACGTGTGCTACGCGGCGTCGGAGGACGAGCGCAGGCGCTACATCGAGTACATCGACGAGGAATACAACGCCGACCGCCTCACCCAGATCCTCACCGACGTGGCGGAGATCATCGGCGCGAACATCCTCAACATCGCGCGCCAGGACTACGACCCGCAGGGTGCGTCGGTGACGATCCTGATCTCCGAGCAGCCGGTGATCGACAAGGCCGACGCCAAGGGCGTGATCTCCGACGCGGTGGTCGCCCACCTCGACAAATCGCACATCACCGTGCACACCTATCCGGAGACCCATCCGGACAACGGCATCGCGACCTTCCGCGCCGACATCGACGTGTCCACCTGCGGCGTGATCTCGCCGCTGAAGGCGCTGAACTACCTGATCGAGTCGCTGGAATCAGACATCGTGGTGATGGACTACCGCGTGCGCGGCTTCACCCGCGACGTGAAGGGCCGCAAGCACTTCATCGACCACAAGATCAATTCCATCCAGGACTACCTGGCCAAGAACATCCGCGCGCGCTACGAAATGCTCGACGTGAATGTCTACCAGGAGAACATGTTCCACACCAAGATGCATTTGAAGGACTTCGACCTCGACCAGTACCTGTTCGAGGAGAAGGCGCGCAACCTGTCGTTCAAGGAGCGCATGAAGATCGAGGCGCGGCTCAAGCGCGAGATCGAGGAGCTCTACCACGGCCGCAACCTGATCGACTGAAACCGACGGGTCCGCGAGTCCGGAGAAGCCGGCGCACGCCGGCTTTTTTCGTGGCGGGCCTCAGCCGACGCCGGGCCGTGCGGACATGCCGAGGGCGCTGGCCACCAGCTGCATCGCCTCCTCGTCGCGCTCATGGGTGATCCAGCCGGCCAGGGTGGCTTCGCCGGTTTCAACCGTCCACAGGCTGTAGTGGTATTCGCGCAGCTGGGTGAACGCCGTCTGCAGCAGCGCAGTGGTGTCCGGCGGCGCCGGCGCATCGTCGTCCAGGCCCCAGTCGATGCGCAGCCGCCAGCGCGCCACCAGCTCGTCCAGCGCCTCCATCAGGCCCTGCGCATCGTCTTCCGGCACGTGGAAGCCGGCCTGCCAATCGATCGCCGCGCGCAGCAGCACGCCCGGATCGGCGTCGTCGCCGGCATTGTCCAGTGCCTGCCTGAAGGCGGCGAACTGCTGCAGGGCCGCGTCTTCGTCGTCCGGATTGGCCAGCAGCAGGAATTGCCAGGCCACGGTTTCCAGCGCGTCGTCCCCGTCCACGTCGGCCCGGGCGTGGAAGGCATGGCCGAAGTTGTCGTCGGGATCGTATTCGTGGCTGGCCATCGCGCCTTCCTGTGTGCGTCCGGTGCGCAGCATACGTCGCGCCGGCAGGCCCGCGGCGGCGTACCCGTAGAATGGCGCCCTTTCAGCCCGGCCGAGTGGCCCAGGGACGCGCCATGGCCGCCAACGCCACCATCTACAAGGTTGAACTGCAGGTCACCGACCTCGATCGCCATTACTACGCCAGCCATGCGTTGACGCTGGCCCAGCACCCGTCGGAAACCGAGATCCGCCTGCTGGTGCGGCTGCTGGCGTTCGCTCTGCATGCCGACGAGCGCCTGGAGTTCGGCCGCGGGCTCAGCGACGAGGACGAGCCGGCGCTGTGGCGGCGCGACTACACCGGCGACATCCTGCAGTGGATCGAACTCGGGCAGCCGGATGAGAGCCGCCTGCGCAAGGCCAGCGGGCGCGCGGCGCAGGTGGTGGTGGTGGGCTATGGCGGGCAGGCGGCCGACGCCTGGTGGAAACGCAATGCGCCGGCGCTGGCCCGGCTGCGCAATCTGACCGTCATGGAGCTGGACGACGCGGCGGTGGCGGCGGCGACCCCGTTGCTAGAGCGCGGGATGCGGGTGACCGCGATGATCCAGGACGGCGAACTGCAGCTGATGGATGCCGCGCGCAGCATATCGATGCGTCCGCGCATGCGGATGGTGGACGGGGTGGTCCTGACGGATTGAGGCGGCCGGGTGCGTGCCGCGCGATGCCGGCTCAGAGCCGGTAGGCCACCGTCTTCATCACCGTCGACATCGCCGCCATCAGGGTCGGAATCGGCGGCGGCAGGATGCGCGCGCCGGCCGCCAGCGCGTTGTCGGCGTGGCGGGCCTCGTCGTCCTTCATCACCGACAGGATCGCGCGGCTGCGCGCGTCGGCCTCCGGCAAGGTCTGCAGGTGTTCGGCGAGATGCGCCTCGACCTGGCGCTCGGTTTCCACCACGAAACCCAGGTTCCAGCCGTCGCCGCGCAGCCCGGCCGCCGCGCCGATCGCCCAGCTGCCGGCGTACCACAGCGGATTGAGCAGGCTGGGCTGGCTGTCCAGCTCGCGCAGGCGGTCGGCGCACCAGGCCAGGTGGTCGGTCTCCTCCTGCGCCGCTTCCAGCAGGTGGGTGCGGGTGGCCGGATCGCGCGCCACCGCGGCCTGGCCGATGTACAGCGCCTGCGCGCAGACTTCGCCGGTGTGGTTGATGCGCATCAGGCCCGCGGCATGGCGGCGCTCGCCGGCGTCCAGTGCGGCAGCGGGCGCGTCGGCGCCGGGGTTGCGCCGCTGCGCGCGCGGCGTGCCCAGCACCGTGGACAGTGCGTTCTGGGTCGAATTCAGCAGGCGGTCCAGCGGGCCGAGGTGGCGTAGCGTGTCCATCCGCGCATTCTAGGCCGTGTGCGGTCGGGGCCGCTGGCGGCTTGCCTGTGGCCGGGCCTGCGTGTATGATTCCGCTTCTTTCGTGCCCGGGCATGCCCCGCCAGTACGGAAAAACAACGCGAGGCGCCGTTCCGCGAAGCGGAACCAGCCCGACCAGGTACCCCTGAACAAGAGTTCCCAATGAAGACTTTCATCGCCAAGAACGAGACCGTCCAGCGCGACTGGTACGTCGTCGACGCCGAGGGCAAGACCCTGGGCCGTCTGGCCGCAGCACTGGCCTATCGCCTGCGCGGCAAGCACAAGCCCGTTTTCACCCCGCACGTCGACACCGGCGATTACCTCGTCGTGATCAACGCCGACAAGATCGCGGTGACCGGCAACAAGCTGCAGGACAAGATGTACCACCGCTTCACCGGCTACATCGGCAACCTGAAGACGGAGTCGCTGGGCCAGGCGCTGGAGCGCCACCCGGAGCGCGTCATCGAAATCGCGGTCAAGGGCATGCTGCCGAAGGGCCCGCTGGGCCGCGCCATGTACCGCAAGCTCAAGGTCTATGCCGGCGCCGAGCATCCGCACGCCGCCCAGCAGCCGCAGCCGCTCGAACTCTAAGGCACGATCATCATGGCTATCACCCAGAATTACGGCACCGGCCGCCGCAAGTCCTCCACCGCCCGCGTGTTCCTGCGCAAGGGCAGCGGCAACATCACCGTCAACGACCGTCCGCTGGACGAGTTCTTCGGCCGCGAGACCGCGCGCATGATCGTGCGCCAGCCGCTCGAGCTGACCAAGAACACCGAAAGCTTCGACATCGTGGTCACCACCACCGGCGGCGGCACCACCGGCCAGGCCGGCGCGATCCGCCTGGGCATCGCCCGCGCGCTGGTCGAGTACGACGAAACCCTGAAGACCGAGCTGCGCAAGGCGGGCTTCATGACCCGCGACGCCCGCGAAGTCGAGCGCAAGAAGGTCGGCCTGCACAAGGCCCGTCGCGCGACCCAGTTCTCCAAGCGCTAATCGCCGCCTTCCGGCGCTGGCGCGCCGGCATCGGGGACGTCGTCGACGCCCGCTGCCTGCCTGCCTCCGCCGGAAAACGGCAAGCCGCGTTGGGTTCCACTTCATTCCGAACGCGGTACAATTAGCTCCATAGCCCCGTCGCCAAGCGGTAAGGCACCTGACTCTGACTCAGGCATTCGGTGGTTCGAATCCATCCGGGGCTGCCACATACGAAGTCGCGATACCGACAGAACCCGCCCGCAAGGCGGGTTTTGTTTTGTCCGCGAAAGCGCGATGCGACAATCGCGCTTCCCGCCAGGAACCCCGCCATGCCGTCAGTCGCCCACTTCGCGCCGCCTACCGTGCCGCTGTCGTCGCTGGACGAGGCGCTGCGGGATCGCGGCTATGCGGTGCTGGATGCGCCTGGCGTGGCGGCGCTGGCCGGTGTCGGGCCGGAGGCATTGCAGGCACTGGTACCAAGCTGGGAAGACCTGCGCCGCGACGGATACCTGAAGGACGGTGGCCGCTATCGGCGCCGCCGCCATGCCTGCTTCGTGGTCGAAGGCGAGGCGCTGCGGCAGGTGCCGCACCGCATGCACTGGCAGCCGGTCGAATACAACGCCCTGCACGGCGGCATGGAGCGCTGGTTCGAGCCGGTGGAGCCGGCCACGGTGGCGCAGCCTGCGTGGCCGGCGCTGATCCTCGCGCTGGCGCGCGCCTGTTCGGGCCAGCGGCCCGGGGTGGCGCGCTGGCACGTGGAGGCGCACCAGTTCCGCATCGACACCAGCGATGGCCTCGGCCGGCCCACGCCGGAAGGCGCGCATCGCGACGGCGTGGATTTCGTGGCGGTACTGCTGGTGGCGCGGGAGGCGATCAAGGGCGGCGAAACCCGCGTGTTCGCCGCGCACGGCCCGGACGGCCAGCGCTTCACCCTCGACGAGCCGTGGTCGTTGCTGCTGATGGACGATGCCCGCGTGATCCATGAATCCACCCCGATCCAGCCGCTGGACGCGGCGGGCGGCCATCGCGACACCCTGGTGCTGACCTTTCGCGCCGCAGGCTTCCTCGGCGATCCCGTCGGTTGATCCGCTGGCCGCGCCTGGCTGCGATTCCCCGGCGGCACCGTTACAATTGCAACTAACGAATTCGGAGTCCGAGGTCACCATGAAGCTGGGTTCTCTCAAGGAAGGCGGGCGCGACGGCACCCTGGTCGTGGTGTCGCAGGATCTTGCGCGCGCCGTGCGCGCCAGCGCAATCGCGCCGACGCTGCAGCGGGCGCTGGAAGACTGGGAGAACGCCGCGCCGCGGCTGAACGCGCTGTACGAGGACCTCAACGCCGGCAACGCAGCCGGCGCGTTCGACCTCGACGTGCACGCGCTGGCCGCGCCGCTGCCGCGCGCCTACGAATTCGTCGACGGCAGCGCCTACCTGCCGCACGTGGAGCGGGTGCGCCGCGCGCGCGGGGCGCAGGTGCCGGAAAGCTTCTACGTCGATCCGCTGATGTACCAGGCGGTCAGCGCCGGCTTCCTCGGCCCGCGCGACCCGGTCAAGGTGGTCAGCGAGGACTACGGCATCGACCTCGAGGCCGAGGTCGTCATCGTCACCGACGACGTGCCGATGGCGGTCACCCCGGAACAGGCCGCCGGCCACATCCAGCTGGTCGGCATCGTCAACGACGTCTCGCTGCGCAACCTGATCCCGCCGGAACTGGCCAAGGGCTTCGGCTTCGTGCAGTCGAAGCCGCGCAGCGCGCTGGGCCCGGTGTTCGTGACCCCGGACGAACTGGGCGACGCCTGGCGGGACAACAAGCTGCACCTGCCGATGCTCACCCACGTCAACGGCAAGTGGTTCGGCGCGCCGGAAGCGGGCGTGGACATGCAGTTCGACTTCGCCCAGCTGGTGGCGCACGTGGCCAAGACCCGGCCGCTGTCGGCGGGCACCATCGTCGGCTCCGGCACGGTGGCGAACGAGGACACCACGCTGGGCGCCTCCTGCTTTGCCGAACAGCGCACCGTGGAAACCCTGCGCGACGGCAAGCCGAGCACGCCGTTCATGTCGTTCGGTGACACCGTCCGCATCGAAGTGCTGGATCGCGCGGGCAACAGCATCTTCGGCGCGATCGAGCAGCGGATCGAGCGCCAGCCGCTGCCCTGAGGCGCGCGGGCGGACGGGCGAAGCGGCGGCGCCAGCGGTCTTGCGCCGCGCCGCCACCGCGCTAAGGTGGCGGGCATGAGCGAACTGCTGCAGCTGTATTCCTACTGGCGTTCCAGCGCCGCTTACCGCGTGCGCATCGGCCTGAACCTGAAGGGCCTGCCCTACGAGATCGTGCCGGTGCACCTGGTGCAGGACGGCGGCCAGCAGCACTCCGCGGACTACCGCGCGATCAACCCGCAGCAGCTGGTGCCCACGCTCGGCCACGGGCAGCGCCGGCTGGGCCAGTCGCTGGCGATCCTGGAATACCTCGACGAAGTCTGGCCGGACCGTCCGCTGCTGCCGGCGACCGCGCGCGCGCGCCAGCGGGTGCGCGCGCTGGCGCTGCTGGTGGCCTGCGACGTGCATCCACTCAACAACCTGCGCGTGCTGCAGTATTTCGAGCGCGAGTGGAACGTGCCGCAGCCCGAGCGCGATGCGTGGGTGAAGCACTGGATCACGGAGGGCTTTGTCGCCGCCGAGGCGCTGCTGGCGGAACATCCGTCCACCGGCGACTTCTGCGAAGGCGAAACGCCCACCCTGGCGGACTGCTGCCTGGTGCCGCAGATCTACAACGCGCGTCGTTTCGGCGTGGACATGGCCGCCTATCCCACGCTGGCCCGGATCGAGGCTTCGTGCCTGACCCTGCCTGCCTTCGACGCCGCGCGGCCGGAGAACCAGCCGGACGCACCCGCCGCGCGGTAGCGGCGGGCCGGATGGCGGCGCGGCGCGCGGTTCAGTGCGCCGCGAACACGTCCGCGTAGGGGTCGTGCTCGCCGCTGGCGCCTTCCGACAGGCGGAACTTGAGCGCCAATCCGTCGCGGGAGTCGGCCGCCTTCAGCGCCTCCTCCAGTTCGATCCGTCCGTCCTTGTGCAGGCGGAACAGGCATTGGTCGAAGCTCTGCATGCCGTCCTGCAGCGACTCCTCCATCGCGGCCTTGATCTCGTGGACCTGTCCGCGGCGCAGCAGGTCGCGGATCAGCGGCGTGTTGATCAGCACCTCGGTGGCCGGCATGCGGCGGCCGTCCACGCCCAGCACCAGGCGCTGGCTGATGACCGCCTTCATGTTCAAGGCCAGGTTCATCAGCACGTTCTTGTGGGCGCCCTCGGGGAAGAAGTTGAGGATGCGCTCGATGGTCTGGTCGGCGTTGTTGGAGTGCAGCGTGGCCAGGCAGATGTGGCCGGTCTCGGCGAAGGCGATCGCCGCCTCCATCGTCTCGGCGTCGCGGATCTCGCCGATCAGGATCACGTCGGGCGCTTCGCGCATCGCGTTCTTCAGGGCGGCGTGGAAGCTGTGCGTGTCCAGCCCGACCTCGCGCTGGTTGACCACCGACAGCTTGTGCCGATGCAGGTATTCGATCGGATCCTCGATGGTGAGGATGTGGCCGGTGCTGGTGCTGTTGCGATGGTCGATCATCGACGCCAGCGTGGTGGACTTGCCGGAGCCGGTCGAACCGACGATCAGCACCAGCCCGCGCGGCGCCATGATGATGTCCTTGAGCACCGTCGGAAGCTGCAGCTCCTCGATGGTGGGAATGATGCTGCGGATGGCGCGGATCACCATGCCCACTTCGCCGCGCTGCTGGAACACGTTGACGCGGAAGCGCCCGCAACCGGGCACCGAGATCGCCATGTTGAGTTCCTTCTCGCGCTCGAACTCGGCGATCTGGGCGGCGTCCATCAGCCCATAGGCGATGTCGCGGCATTCGCCGGCGGTGAGCGGGCTGTCGCTCATCGGCTGCAGCATGCCCTCGATCTTGATGTTCACAGGCGCGCCGGTGGACAGGAACATGTCCGAGGCGTCCTTCTCCGCCATCAGCTTGAAGAAATGGCTGATATCCATGAGGCTCCCTTGCTGCGCGTCCGCCGGGGTTTGCATCGCCGGCGATGGCTTCCCACAATGGCCGCGACGTCACAACGAGCCGCGACCTCCCATGCGCCAAAGCTTCGCACACTTCCGCATCGCGCTGTATGCCCCGGTCCTCGCCGGCATGCTGCTCGCCAGTGGCTGCGCCAGCCTGCCGCCACCCACTGCCGAACTGGACGCCGCGCGGCAGGCGGTACTGCGCGCGGAGTCGGCCGATGCCGACCAGTACGCAGCGGAGGCCCTGCAGGCTGCCCGCGCCAGCCTGCAGCGCGCGCAGGAGGCGATGGCCCGGGGGCGCGACGACGAGGCGCGTGCCGCCGCCCTGTCGGCCGCCGGCGAAGCCGATCAGGCGCGGGTGCGCAGCAATGCGGCCCGCACCCGCGCCGAGCTGCTGCAGAAGCGCGCGGAGATCGCCGAGTTGCAGGCGCGCCTGCAGGTCGAGGCAATGCCAGCCGCCGACGACCCGCTCGATCTGCCGGTGCCGGCAGGCACGCCCGAGCAACGCATGCAGGCGCTGGATGCCGACCCGCGGTTGGGCGCCCTCGGCCAGTACGAACGCCTGCAGGCGCGGCAGGCCCTGGCGATGCTGCCGTCGGTGTCGCGTCGCGCGCTGCCGGCTGCACTGGCGCAGGCGGAGCGGCGGGTCGCCATCGCCGAGCAGGCGGCGCGCATCGAGGCTGCGCAGCGCGAGATCGAGCGGCTGGAGCGCGAGCGCAGCGAGTTGCTGATCGAGGCCAGTCGTCGCGATGCCGAGCGGGCCCGCGCCGAGGCCGAGCGCATGCGCCTCCAGGCCCAGCTGCAGGCCGAGGAGGCCGCGCGCCTGCGCGCCCAGGCGGAGCAGGTCGAGGCGGTGCTGGACGGGGCCCAGGCTGCCCAGCAGGACAAGCTGGAGGCCGCGCGGGAGAAGGAAGCGGCGCTGGCGCGCAAGGAAGCCGAACTGGTGGCCGGGGCGAAGCTGCCGCCGCTGCGGCGCGACGCTCGCGGAGAGGTGTTCACCCTCGCGGGCGACGCCTTCGCCTCGGGGCAGGCCCGGCTGACCACGGCCGCGGCCGCCAGCCTCAAGGCGCTTGGCATCTATCTGGCGGCCCTGCCGGGTGGCGCCGTGCAGGTGATCGGGCATACCGACAGTCAGGGCGATGCCGCTGCCAACCAGCGCCTGTCGGAACAGCGTGCCCAGCAGGTGCGCGCCAGTCTGGTGGCCGCCGGACTGGCGCGGGACCGGGTGGGTGCGCAGGGCCGGGGGGCTGCCGAGCCGGTGGCCGACAACGGCACTGCGGCCGGGCGGGCGAAGAACCGCCGCGTGGACATCATCGTCGCCACGAAAAACTGAAAAATCAAGGGCTTATGCGCTATTTGGGCGCCCGCGCCGCCGCCGCCGCGGGCACTTGCCAAGCCGTTTCGGCAGGCGTAGGGTCGGATACCCGGATGGCCTGAATTCCCCAGGATCGTCTGGCCCGAGGCAGGCCTATGCATGACCCGTTCGACAACCCGGAGATCGCCGCCGCAAGCCACCAGCGCGGCGGAGGCGGGTGGGTGGTGGATGCCCGTCCCGTTCCGGCCGCTCCTGCAAATCGCAACGCCCCGTGCCTGCCGGCCGGGGCGTTTCCGTTTCCGGCAAGGCCCTTGTCAGTGGCATGGCGAGGATCCTGCCCGCCCGCTCCGCAGTGCGCCCACGCGGCCCGCTGCGTATCCCCCGGCGGCATCCGCCGCCGTCCCCCCCGCGCCGCCAGGACACCGCGCAAGGCGGCGTATTGCCGATCAGGAGGCTTTCATGTTCGAAGCGCAACCCCAGGCTGAGATCGAAGCGATGATGAAGGCGAACAGCGAATTCAGGCAGCTGTACTTCCGCCACCGGGAACTCGACAAGCAGGTCCTCGACGCGGAATTGGGCGTCCTGCCGATCGACGACGCCACGCTGGGCCAGATGAAGCGCGAGAAACTGGCCGCGAAACAGCGCCTGCTGCAGATGTACGAACGCGCCAACTGAGGCGCGCGAGCGACCCCGCAACGGGTTCGTTGCGCGGGATGGCGGCGGCCGCGGGCTGCTGCCGCCGTCCCGTCCCAAGCCAGCCGTCAGGCCCCCCTGCGGCGAAGGCCGCAGCTGCCGGCGCATGGCTGGCCGAGCTAAAGACGCGACGGCGGATGCTACCCTTTGCCGGTGGCTTCCCGGGCGCTGTAATGAACGACGCAAATTCCCACTGGACCGTGCAGCGCAAGGCCGCGCTGGTGCTGGACCTCCTGCAGGGCGCGACCACCGTGGCCGCCGCAGCGGCGCGGTTCCAGCTGGCGCCGGAACGCATCCAGGCCTGGCTCGATGCCGCCAGGCAGGGCATCGAGCGGGCGCTGCAGGCCGAAATGGCGCCGGCGGCTGCCACCTGCGGCGACCTTCGCGACCTCATTCCCCGCCCGCATGCCGCGCAGGGCACGGTGACCGTGGCACCGGACGAGCTGCTGAACACGGCCTGGCAGCGGATGCGCGCGCACGACGTCAGCCAGCTCCCGGTGATGGACGGCGAACGCATCGTCGGCATGCTGGACGAATCGGACGTGCTGCTGCATGTCTATGGCGACGAGGCCCGCTTCACCGACCCGGTGTCGGCGGCGATGGTCAGCCGGCTCGACAAGGTCGATATGCGCGCCCCGGTGGAGGCGCTGCTGCCGGTATTCGACCGCGGCCACGTCGCGATCGTGATGGACGGGGAGGCCTTCGTCGGCCTGGTCACCCGCATCGACCTGCTGAACCACCTGCGCCGGCGGGTGGGTTGATTCCCCTTCACCAATCCCGTCTGCTTACGTTTGATGGATGCCTCCATGCCCGACAGCGCGCAAGCCGCGATCTCCCCATTGCCGCGGCAGCGCCTGCTCGGTGAGTTGCTCGTGGACCGCCAGCTGGTCGGTGCCGGCGATGTACAGAAGGCACTTGCATTCCAGTCCCAATTCGGCGGGCGTATCGGTAGCGTGCTGGTCCGTCTTGGTGCGCTGTCGGAGGATTCGCTGCTGCCGGTGCTTTGCGAGCAGCTGGGGATCCGCCAGCTGGAAGGATCTGAATGGCCTGCGGGTGGGGGGAGCGTACGTGCGGTACTTGAGCGTGCTGATTGCAGCATCGACTGGTGGCTGGATAACGGTGTGGTGGTCTGGGAGACGTCCGCAGGCGATGTGCTCGCGGTAGCGCGCGATCCCCTGAATCCCGTGGTCAACGAGGCGATGGACAAGTCTTTCGGTCGCGATTGGCAGTGGCGAATTGCCCGCTCTCAGGAGACAGAGCGTCTGATTGACATGGTCAGCAATGCCAGGCCGCACGAGGATATGGATCTGGACGACGACGTAAGCCATCTGCGCGAGCTGGCGGAGGAGGCGCCTGTCATCGAACTGGTGAACAATATCCTCGCCCAGGCAATGGACCAACGTGCTTCCGACATCCACATCGAACCGGAGGAGTCGGTTTTCAATGTCAGGATGCGTACCGACGGCATCTTGCATACGCGGATGGTGCTGCCGGCGTCGCGGTACCCGGCTGTTGCTTCGCGGGTCAAGCTGATTTCCGGAATGGACATCGCAGAGCGCCGCCTGCCGCAGGATGGCCGACTGAGCGTGCGTGTCAGCGGCCAGGAAGTGGATGTGCGCGCATCGGCAGTGCCTGCCGTGCACGGCGAGTCGATCGTTTTGCGCCTGCTGCCGAAAGAGCGCGGAGAGCTCAGCCTCGAGGGCCTCGGGTTTTCAGCGCCGGACCTAGCCCTGTTCCGCACCTGGGTGGCGGAGCCGCACGGGGTGATCCTGGTGACTGGTCCTACGGGATCGGGCAAGTCGACGACGCTCTACGCAACGCTCGAAGAACTGAACCAGCGTGACCGCAAGATCATCACGGTGGAGGATCCGGTCGAGTACGAGGTGGACGGGGTCACCCAGATCCAAGCGAACTCGGACATCGGCTACACCTTCGCGCGCGCATTGCGTGCCATCCTGCGCCAGGATCCCGACGTCATCATGATCGGCGAAATCCGCGATCTTGAAACGGCGGAGATCGCGGTACAGTCTTCGCTGACCGGCCACCTTGTGTTGTCTACGCTGCATACCAACGATGCGGTCAGTGCGTTCACCCGTCTGGTGGACATGGGGGTGGAGCCTTTCCTGGTCGCCACCAGCGTGCGGGCCGTGCAGGCGCAGCGCCTGGTCCGCCGGCTGTGCCCTCATTGTAGCCAGCCGGCCAGCGTGTTGCCGGCGTTCGAGCGGATGATCGCCGGTCTGGTCGCGGATCGCGACACGGCGAATTGGAAAGCGGCAACGGGTTGTGCCCACTGCCAGGGCACCGGCTACCGCGGGCGGCTGGGCATCTATGAACTGGTGGACGTGACGCCGGAGTTGCAAGAATTGATCATCGCCGGCGCCACCGCGGAGCGCATGCGGGCTCTCGTCAACAGCCAGGGTGGTCGTACCCTGCGCGACGATGGCCTGTTGAAGGCGCGTGCCGGATTGACCACGGTGGAAGAAGTCATCCGCGTGACCGGCGGTATGGGCGCGGACGGTTGACGTGTTGCAGTTCCGCTACGAAGCCCTGGACAGGAATGGGGCCACGCTGACCGGGAGCGTGGATGCGGCATCGGAGACGGAGGCCGCACGGCGGTTGTCGGCGATGGGGTTGACGCCCTATTCATTGCGGCCGGTGCGCGCCGGCCGCATGTTCTCCCTGCAAGGGAAACGGGCGTCGATTCGCGAACTCCAACTGGTCCTGCAGGAATTTACGGCGCTGCTTGAGGCGGGCGTGGGACTGGTGACCAGCTTGTCATCGCTCGCAAAATCCAGCCATCACCCGGAGCTGACGGGCGCCTTCGTCTCGATGGAAAAAGCCGTGCGCCGAGGCGAAAGCTTCAGCACGGCGCTGCGCGAGTCGGGGCTGCCGGTGCCCGAGTACATACACCAGTTGATGCATGCAGGGGAAGCGACGGGTCGCATGGCCGAAGCGATGCGTGGCGGCCTCCGCCAGTTCGAATACGACCAGCGCGTACGCAAGGAAATGGCCGGCGCGATGATCTATCCGGCGGTGCTGGTGCTGTCCGGCGTGGCGGCGGTCGGCATCATCTTTTTGTGGGTCGTGCCCCGCTTCGGCGGCCTGCTGACGCAGCATGGCGCGGACATGCCCGCGCTGTCGCGCTGGGTCATCAGCACCGGGGTGTGGCTGAGCGCCCACGTGGGATGGGTGCTTGCAGCGCTCGTCGGTGCGGGCGTGGCCATACGGGCGGTGTATGCGATGCCCGGCGTAAAAGAGAAACTGGCGGAGTTCCTGATCCGGTTGCCGGTCATTGGCGACTGGGTACTGGAAGCCGAAGTTGGGCGCTGGGCCAGCACGCTGTCCGCGCTGCTCGAAGGCAAGGTGGAACTTGTGCGCGCACTGGGCCTTGCTGCCGCATCGGTGCGATTTCACTTTCTGCGCAACCGGCTATCGGCGGTGGTCAAGGGCGTCAAGGGCGGCATGACGCTGTCGGCGGCACTGCGCGAACATCGCGCGCTCAACCCCACTGGGTACGATCTGGTGGCCGTTGGTGAGGCCAGCGGGGAGCTGCCCAAGCTGCTTTCGGCGCTGGCGGGGCTGTATGAAACCACCGGGCGCGACCGCATGAAGCGCCTGCTGCAGCTGGTCGAACCGCTGGCGATCATCGTGATCGGGGCGGTGGTGGGTGTCATCATGACCGCGATCATCCTGGCCATCACCAGCGTCAACGATGTTCCCCTCTGAAATGCCTGAAAAGGTGAAGACAATGAAGCAGTTTGAAATGCGGCTTGCGCGGGGCTTCACCCTGCTGGAAATGCTGGTGGTGCTGGTCATCATCGGGCTGATTGCGAGCCTGGTCGGGCCGCGGCTGTTCAGCCGCGTGGACACCTCCAAAGTGCAGGTGGCGGACACGCAGACGCGTCTGCTGCGCGGCGCCATCGAGACCTTCCGGCTGGAGGTCGGGCGCCTGCCCACCGCTGAGGAGGGGCTGTCCGTGCTGTACGCGGCGCCGGCGGACGACCGCGCGCGCGCGCGCTGGCATGGGCCTTACCTGGACGAGAAGGTGCCGGCGGATCCTTGGGGGAATCCTTACCAGTACGCCATTCCGGGGCGCGACGGCATGCCGTTCGCGATCTATTCGTATGGCGCCGACGGCAAGGCGGGTGGCGAAGGCAATGATGCCGATGTGGGCTTCCTGCCGCCGGGCCAGTGAGGCGGTGGCCACGCGGCCGGCTTTCGGGTTTTCCCTGCTGGAGCTGCTTGTGGTGCTGGCGCTGCTGTCCTTCATGACCGCGCTGGTGGTACCGCGTTTGCAGACCACCCTGGATGCGATCTCCCGCAGCGGCGATCGCGCCGAAGCGGTGCGCCAGCTGGAGCGCCTGCCGATGCTGGCACGACGTGATGGCACGCCGATTCAACGCGGTCCCGGGCAGGCACTGGCGCTGCCGGGGGTCGAACTCCCCGGGGGATGGACGGTGCGCGTGGTCGAAACCCTGCAAGTGGCCGCCAACGGCTTCTGTGCGCCGGCACTGCTGGACGTCAGCAGTCCCGACGGAGAGCAGCGCTGGGCGCTGCGCAGTCCCGATTGCCGGGTGTCCGATGCGCCTTAGCCGCCACGGCGGATTCTCGTTGCTGGAAGCGATCGTGGCGCTGGCGATCGTGGCTGGCGCGGGCATGGCGCTGTTTGCCGCCATGAATCAGTCCATCCGCATGGCCGCGCGGGCCGACCAGGCGCGCAAGGCCGATTCGGCCATGCGCAACGCCTTGGCGTGGATGGAGACGGTCAACCCGGCGCAGACCCCGAGCGGCGAGAAACGGCTGGGGGAGGTGGTGCTGCAATGGCGCTCGGAACCGGTCGAGCCGCCGCGCGATGCGGAAGGAGGCTATCGCCAGGCGGGCCTGTATCGGATCGGGCTTTACGACGTGACCTTGGACGTGCGCGCCGGCGAGGGCATTGCGACATCGCTGCGCCTGCGCAAGGTTGGCTACGTGCAGGTCCGGGAGCCGGCGCAGCTGTGACCACCTCCCGGCCATTGTCACCGTGCGCGCGCAGGCAGAGGGGATTCACCCTGCTGGAAGCGATCGTCACGCTCGTCATCGTCTCGATGCTGGTCACCGTGCTCATGCAGGCGCTGGCGCAGGCCATGAGCTTGCGCACGCGCCTGCTGCGCTTCGAGGGGGAAAGCCGGTTGGCGGCGCTGCAGGAGGCATGGTTCCGCGAAGCCGCGGCCGGCATGCAGCGCGACGCGGAGGCCGAAACGTTGCAGGTGGGGGAGCTCGGCACGCGCGAGTCGCTGGCCTACGACACTCCGGCGCCTCTGGTCGCACGCGGTTTTTCCGGCGTGCGCTGGTGGCTGCAGGACGGCAGCCTGCACTACGCCGACAGCCAGGTGGCCGATGTGGTGGTGGTCGAAGGGCCGCTGCGCGGGGCGGCATTTGCCTACTTGGACGAACAGGGCGACTGGGTGGACGAGTGGCGCTGGAAGGATCATGCCCGCATGCCGCGGATGGTGCGCTTCACCGCGATGACGGAGCGCGGCGCCCTGGACTGGGTCGTGCCGGTGATGGCCGACGGCCTGAAACCCTGGGAGCTGAAAATCGGAGAGGAAGGCGATGAGGGCATCTGAGCCCCGCCTCCCGCGCGCCTTGCCGCGCGGCTTCGTGCTGGCGGTCACGCTGTGGATCCTGGCCGGCATCACCATCGCGGTGGGGCTGATGACGCTGTGGGCCGTCTCCCAGGTGCAGGACGCACGCATCGGCCGCGAACAGGTGCAGGACGAAGCATCGCTGTACGAAACCCGCGACACCCTGCTCTACCTCATCGCTACGCGTGAGGCCACGCAGGCCGGCCTGCCCACTACGCCGCTGGTGGAAGCCGACCTCGCCATCCGCAGGCTCAGCGAGTTCGGCGACCTCAGCCGCGCGCCGGTGGGCGGGGAGCTGCGGTTGGATGGCAGCCCCTACCAGGGATTCGGCAGCGCGGTGTTCGCGCTGCAAGATGAGGGCGGGCTTTTTTCGGTGGTACTGCCCAATCCGGAAGGACTCAACCGCTTCCTCCAGATCAACGGGGTCGAACCCGACAAATGGCCGCGCTTGCGTGACACATTGCAGGATTACATCGATGCCGATGACCTGACTCGCATCGACGGCGCCGAAGCGCGCGAATACACGCAGGAGCATCGCAAGCCGCCGCCCAACCGGCGCCTGCTGGCGCCGGGCGAACTGGCGCGCGTCCTGGGCTGGGACAGCCTGCCGCCGGCCACGCTGGCGCAAATGATTGACCTGGTGACACCCTTCTACTCCGGCGGTATCAATCCCAACACCATGCCGGCAGCATTGCTGCCGCTGCGCATCCCCGGCTGCCCGGAAGCCTGCCGCCGGCTGCTGGAAGAGCGGAAGCGGCGTCCGTTCAGTTCCACCCCCGATCTGCAGGGGCGGCTGGCTATCCGGGTGCCCGGCGATGACGCGCTGGATTACCGCTACGTGGCCGACGAAACCCTGCGCCTGACCCTGTGGCGCCGCACCGGCGTGGCGTGGCGGATGCATGTAAGATTGACGCCCCTTGCGGACAAGCAGGGGCCCTGGGCCATTCTGGCCGCCTATCCCATCGCCCGTCCGACCGCCCATGACCCTGTGGAACCAACTGGCAGCCCTCTTTTTGCCCACGAGACGCCTGGTCAATGACGCCCAAGGGCGGATGGTGCCGGGAGGGGTTTTCGGCGGCCGTCGGTGGGTGGTGGCCCGTGGTGACTGCCAGTACCGACGCGAGGATCTGCGGGCGCTGCCGGTGCGCAGGCGCCTGCAGGCTGCCCGGCTGGCGGCCATCCGCCATCGGCCCGTGCCCACCGCACTGACCTATGTGGCCTGGACCGGTGGGGTCGCCCACTTCTGGTTCTGGGATGCACCGCCCGAATTGCGCGCCGACATGGAAGGGCGTTGGGTGCCGGAAACATTGCTGCTTCCGCCTTCGCCAGTGGATGGCGTGCGCCTGGTGGAGCTGGTGCGCGGGGTTGAGGGACAGTTCTGGCAGGGCGGCGAGTTGACCGGCAGCCAGTGGTGGAGCGAAGTGCCCGGCGACGAGGCCTGGCTGCGCTTCGCGCGCGCGGCCGGCCTCGACCCTGCCGGTGTCGCGGCGCCCAAGCCGGTGCGCCCGACGTGGTCCGCACGTCCATGGGGCGAGGTGAGTCTGGCGCAGCGGTTGGCCGGGGTGTTCGAGGAGCGGCTCGCGTGGCTGCTGCTGTTTTCCGCATTGGCGGCGGGCCTGGGCTGGCAGCTCGCGTCGCTGCAGCGCTGGCAGCAGGCCGGCGCGCAGCTGGCCGCGCGGGTCGAGCGCGTGCGCACCGAAGTCAATCCGCTGCTGGCCGCGCGCGAGCAGGCGGAAGCCGCGCAGGCCGAGCTGGCCCGCCTGCAGGCATTGCGCCCGCTGGCGGACGATTATCGGCTGATGGCCGAGGTGGCCCGGCACCTGCCCGCGGGCGGCGTATTGCTGTCCTGGCAGCGCGAGGCGGACAAGCTGCAGGTGCACCTGCGCAGCGAACAGACCGACCCGCGCGCCTTCGTGGCGGCATTCGAGGGCGATCCCGTACTGTCCGGCGTGGCGGTGACGCCCGCCGGCGGCGGGGTCATGCGGCTGGCGTTCGAGCTGCCGGTTGCCGCCAGGGCGGATACGCGGGAGTCCGATGATGAATAAGCCGGCCGTGCTGGCCCAGCTGCAGGCGCAGTGGCGCGAAAATCCGCGCCTGCGTTACGGCGGCATGGTGATCATCGCCATCCTTGGCGTGCAGGGGCTGTTGATGCTGTCCGACCGGGTGCACGCGCGAAGGGCCGCCTACGCCGCCGATCTGCAGATGCTGTCGCGCCTGGAAGGCCTGCGCAAGGAAACGGTCTGGCTGGCGCGCGCCAAGGCGGCCAGCGCCCAGCTCGACGCGGTGACCGAGCAGATCCCGGAAGTCGCCGGCAAGGGCATGGCGCAGGCCGAATCACAGGCCTGGCTGACGGCGCTGGCGGCCGAGCAGAAACTGGGCGAGCCGCGCATCAAAGTGGAAGACACGGTCGAAGTGGAAGGCTACCCCGAGCTGTGGCAGGTGATCGCGCGCCTGGAGGGGACGCTGCCCGCGCACGGCCACGAGGCTTTCATGCGCGCGTTGTCCGACGCCCTGCCGTGGGTGCAGGTAGAGCGGCTGGAAGTGGCCGAGGGCGACGCCCCGCGTGTGGTCGCCACCTTCCGCAGCTACTACCGCAAGGCCGTCGAAGAAGGGGCCGCCAAGCCGGCACGTGGCGACGTCGGTCAGGATCGCGCCGCGCCGCGTGCGGCCACCGCGGGGATTGCGCAATGAACCGTCTGCTTCGTTCCGTCATTGTCGTGGTCGCGGCGCTGCTGCTGGGCGCGCTGGCCAGTCAATATCTCGCCGCGTCACCCGCGGCCGTGCGGGCGCAGCCCCAGCCGGCAGTCGTGTGGACCGATGGCTGGGCGCCCGGGCCGGATCCGGCCGATGCCGTCTCCGTCTGGCAGTCGGCCTCGCCCTGGGGCGCGGCTCCCGCCGCTGCGGCCGAGGCACTGCCGCCACCGCCGCCGGCGCCCGTGCCGGTGGGCGTGGCCAAGGAGGGAAGGAACTACATCGCCATCTTCCAGGTCAACGGCAACGGCGTCATGCGCCTGCGCGCCGGCGGCCGGTTGCCCGACGGCGGGAAGGTGCTGCAGGTGTCCGGGCGCCGCATCGTCTGGCTGGATGCCGACGGCAAACGCCAACAACGTGAAATCTTCAACGACTTCCAGGGCGGGCAATGAGGTACAGACACCATTGCCCGCATCGCGGAGCCCCTGCTTTGCACAATCTCCTCGCGCATGTCCCGAACACGATCGGCAGCCGCATGACGAATCGAACGCACGAGGCGCCATCACGCGATCGCCGTGCGGTCCTGCACACGGTCCTTGGCGCCTGCCTGCTCGGGCTCCTGGCCGGCTGTGCCACCCGGCCGCTGGTCTTGCCGGAGCCGCTGCGCCCGCCCAAGCCCGCAACGGCGGCAAGCGAAGTGCTCGATGGCGAGGCCGCGGCCACGCGGGCCCGCCCGCTGGTCGAAGAGGGGCCGGTGCTGGCGCCGCGCAAACCCGCAACCACCGCCGAATCCCCGCAGGCGGCCGGCATGGTCCCGCAGGCCATCCCGCGCAAGACCCCGGTCGCGCTGGTGCTGGAAGGCGTCACCATCGAGTCCTTCATCAATGTCGTGTACGGCATGGAGCTGGGCTTCGGCGTGCAGATCGACCAGTCGCTGCGCTCCCGCCCCGAGCTGCTCAGCCTGAGCCTGACCTCGCCGCAGCCGCCGGCCAAGGCGTTTGCCGTGGCCCAGGAAGTCCTCAATGCCTATGGCGTCCGGGTCAGCGAGCTGGGCGGCGTGCTGCAGTTCCAGCCGGTGGCGCAGGGGCGCGGCGGCGGCGAGATGCCCGCCATCCTGGCCACCCGCTCGCTGCCGGATGTGCCGGCCGGGCAGCGCACCGTCTTCGTTGCCATGCCGCTTGAGATTTCCCAGCCTGGCGTCGTCGCCGCGCAGGTGCGCAACCTGTTCGGCTCCTACCAGGTCAATTTCACCGAGATGGTCGACGCCAATGCCCTGCTCATCAGCGGTCCGGGCGATGCCGTGCGCGCGGCGATGAGCGCGGTGATGACGCTGGACAGCGGTGGCCTGATCGGCAGGCGTTCGCTGCGCATCAATCCGCTCTACCTGCCGGCCGACCTGCTGGCCAAGGAGCTGCGCGAGGTGCTGACCGGGCAGGGCATCGCGGTCAGGACCGGTCCGGGAACAGGCGGCGTGGTGACCTTCGTGCCGGTCTCGTCGGCGAATGCACTGCTGGTGTTCAGCGAATCGGAAACCGCGCTCAAGACCGTGCAGGAATGGGCCGATCGCCTCGACCAGCCCAGCGAAGATAGCGCCGGCGGCGGCATGTACCTGTATGCCGCCCGCCACACCACGGTGCAGACCCTGCTGCCAGTGCTGGAATCGCTGCTTGGTGCATCGTCCAGCGGTGGTGGCACCCGCGTCGGCCAGCAGGGTGGCAGTGGTGATGCCGGTATCGCCGGTGGCGGCAGCGCCAACAGCAATGCGCGTGGCAACAACAGCAGCAACAACAGCAATGCCGCCACCACCATTGCCGGTGTGGGGGGACAGATCGCCGTCGACCCCATCCGCAACGTCATCGTCTTCCAGGGCGAGGCGCAGCGCTGGCGGGCCATCCAGGGCGTGCTGGCCCGGTTGGACCAGCCGGCGCGGCAGGTGGTCATCGAGGTCACGGTGGCCGAGGTCACCATGACCGACGAGTTCAGCCACGGCGTCGAATGGGCGCTGCGCAACGTCAGCGTGGACGGCATGTCCGGTCCGTTGACCGCGCTGCAGGGGCTGGCCGGCACCGGCGGCGGCCTGGTCTGGCAGGGGCTGTCTTCGTCCGGTCAGGTCAAGGCCATCCTCAATCTGTTTGCCAAGGACAGTCGCGTCTCCATCCTGTCCACCCCGCGCATCCTGGTGAAGAGCGGTGAGTCGGCCAGCATTGATGTGGGCACCGAAGTGCCCATAATCACCAGTCAGGCCACCGCGCCGGATCTGCCTAGCTCTGGTGGCAACAGCTCCATCCTGCAGTCCGTGCAGTACCGCAAGACCGGCGTGCTGCTGGACATCGAGGCGGTGGTGCATTCCGGCCAGCGCGTGGATCTGAAGATCAGCCAGGAAGTCAGCGAGGCCACCCCCACCGACACCAGCGAAATCTCCTCGCCCAGCGTGTTCAGCCGCAAGCTCAGGACCAGCCTGAGTCTGGCCGATGGTGAAAGCACCCTGCTCGGCGGGCTGATCTCCAGCACCCGCAGCGACGGCAAGACCAAAGTGCCGCTGCTGGGCGACATCCCGGTGCTGGGGCGCGCGTTCCAGAGCCGCAAGCAGGGCGGCACCCGCACCGAGCTGCTGATGCTCATCACGCCTTATGTCGTCGAGGATGCGGCGCAGACCCGTGCGATCACCGACGCCATCCGCGCCCGCTTCGGCAGCGGCCAGCCTTGGCGCGAGGGTGGGCGCATCGCGCCGGCACCCGCAGCCGTGCCCGCCCCGCCGCCTGCACGCACGCAGGGGGGCGGCAGCCCCGCGGAAGCAGCCACGCCGCAGGCTCCGGCGGATGCGGGAAACTAGCGGACGCGGTCACGTAATTGGTTGTAAATATGCTATTGACGCTTCTTTAACCCCCCCCTATAGTGCTGGTGCACTGGGGACTGCGTACAGTCAAGGCATGCGCAGAACGGAGTGGGGATGCGATTCAGGGAAGCCTGAGGTATCTTCCGCTCCACGAGTGCCGGCGCCGGCACGTGTATGCGGGCGGCGCGTGGTGTCCAGTGACGCTGTTGTATAACGAACAACAAACCTAAGCTTAGGAGTTTTTCAAACATGTTGAACAAGAAGGTTCTTGCCGCCGCTGTGATCGGCACCCTGTTCGCCGGCAACGCAGCTGCTGCCAATCTGTCGGCCAGCCCCGTTGTTCCGGCGTACTTCGCCAAGGAAATCATCGCCACTCCGGCTGCCCCGGTCACCCTGACCACCTCGGCCAGCGCGGCGACCCAGCTGACCTGGAGCATCGGTTACAACTTCTCGCAGGGCGAAGTGCGCTACGTCCGCGTCGAGTGCTCGAACAACATCGAGTTCGATGCCGCCACTGCGGTGACCCTGAGCGACGCTGCTGCCGGCAACATCGGTGCGATCAACGGTCTGGGCACCAACGTCCTGACCTTCTCGATCACCTCCGTCGGCGGCCCGGCCAACAACGTCATCGGCGCCGATACCGTGCTGCTGAGCGGCAACCATGACATCACCGGCACCGACCAGAACGTGAACTGCTCGGTCGGCATGTACGACCAGCCGTCGCAGGCGCAGGCTGGCGGCAGCACCGGTCTGATCGCCAACACCAGCTTCGCGGGCCCCTACATCGTGTTCGCGCCGAGCTACGAGCTGGTGGCCACTGCGACCACCCACATCTCTAACGTCGAGGCCGTTCCGTCGTTCAGCAGCTTCCTCGCGGACGCCTACACCACGACCTCGACCGCTTCGATGGGTCAGGGTGCGTCGGCTACCGGCATCGCTTACCGTCTGCGTGACCCGGACGGCGCCGGCGCCCAGACCGCCCCGTTCAAGATCAATGGCACGGCGATCACGCTTGCCGACCTGTTCGCGGCCACCACTGCGATCGAAGTCGCGGGTGACTACGCGCTGGCCGCCAGCACCGGTGCCACGCCGTTCGACGCCGCTGCTCGCGCTCGCGTCCAGCTGAACGCCACCAACGCCACCAGCCTGACCGCCACCGCGGCGTCCTTCACCGTCGGCAACGCCGGCTTCACCGGCGCCGACTTCGACCTGACCCGTCGTGCAGGCGTGCTGATTCCGGAAGCCACCTACACCGCCTCCCTGAAGGCCGTTGGCGCTGCTCCGACCGTTTACAAGGTCACCGACATCACCGGCGTGAAGCTCGGCTCGATCGTCCGTAACGGTACCGAGCTGCAGGCCCCGCTGGCGCAGATCCCGGGTGGCTGGAAGAGCCGTCTGGTGCTGACCAACACGAGCGGCATCGCCCGTCCGTACACGATCAGCCTGCTGAACGTGGAAAACGAGACCGCCGTGACCCCGGGTACCCTGACCGGCACCATCCCGGCCAACGGCACCAAGGTGATCGACGACCTGACCACCGTGTTCACCGGCAACAACCGCGCCACCATCGTGGTGAACGTGGCTGGCCCGAGCACCGCGATCCAGGGTCTGTACCAGATCGTCAACCCGGACAAGGGTTCGATCAGCAACCACGTCCTGGTCCGCCCGGGCACCAACTAATCTTCGGATTGGTTGAACGCAATAAGGAAAGGCCCGCTTCGGCGGGCCTTTCTTTTTGTTTGTGCATACGACCGCCCCCACCGCACGATCCCAACATCCGCACCACCCCCCCGTAGAGCGGGGCACCGCCCCGCTGCGTGTCACCCCCAGCCGGGCGATGCCCGGCTCTACATCCGCTTCCCACCCCGTAGAGCGAGGCACCGCCCCGCTGCGTGTCACCCCAACCGGGCGATGCCCCGGCTCTACATCCGCTTCCCACCCCCCCGTAGAGCGGGGCACCGCCCCGCTGCTTGTCACCCCAGCCGGGCAATGCCCGGCTCTACATGGGGATGCCGCATGCCGTGCGGTCCTCGGCGGAAAAAATCCTATGCACGAACGGGACTGCGCCGATGGCATGCCCGGCGCCTGGTGTCCATGCTGCCGGCATGGCAAGCCCTCGTCTCACGCTTGGCCGCGTCTCCATTCCCGGACAGGTCTATGCCGTCACCACGATTGCATCTGCGCGTCGTCCCTTGTTCCGGGCGGCCGTGAATGCGCGCATCGTGATCGACGCACTGCGTGAATCGGATCGCCGGCGCTGCACGTCCACGCTGGCATGGGTGGTGATGCCCGATCATCTGCATTGGTTGTTCCTGCTGCGGCAGGGCACGCTGGCCGGCTGCATGCGCGGGATGAAGGCATCTGCGGGCAAGGCCATCAATCGGCACAATGGTGCCGCAGGGCCAGTTTGGCAGGCGGGATATCACGACCATGCCATCCGCACGGAAGAATCCCTGCACGCGGCAGCGCGCTATATCGTCCACAACCCCGTGCGCGCGGGACTTTGCCAGCATCCTGCCGACTACCCACATGCGTGGTGCCGTTGGCCGTGCCCGTAGAGCGGGGCACCGCCCCGCTGCGTGCCACCCCAGCCGGGCGATGCCCGGCTCTACATCCACGCCATGTTGTAGGGCGGGGCACCCCCCGCTGCGTATCGCCCAGCCGGGCGATGCCCGGCTCTACATCCACGCCATGTTGT